>PYER01000039.1 GCA_003017855.1 filamentous cyanobacterium CCT1 | reverse complement strand
GTTGGGCTAGCTCCATGCAGAACAGGTTATCTCAGTCTTTCCCCTAACCCTAATTTTTAGTCTTGACGCTGCACTAGCCGAGTAAGCTTTTTTTAACTTGCTTACCCAACTAGCCCTAAAATCTCATCATTGAGGCACGCAACCCAGAGGCCTAGGGAGTCTTACTTGCGTGGATTGACTAGTTCGCCTAGTGCCTTGACGAAGTAAGTAAGGGCAAAAATGACACCGATAGAAAGGCTTGTGCTTACTACTGGTGGGGAAAAGAAGGGATCTACGAAGACCGCTGGGTGCAGTTCCTCCGGCTGTCCTTCCCTAGAGTCACCATAAGTTGACTTGGCTAAGAACCCTAAACTAGTTGCCTCGATTTTATGGGATTGGTGTAAGTTAGTAATGTTGATTGACTGCTAGTTAATTACGGAACTCGCGCTGCACCCTTGTGACTGCGGGCTTTTACTTAATGCAGAAGTCTTAACCCTCTGTAATTAAGTTCACTTTCCAAAAGGGCGTTGGAGGTTAGGCTCTCCAGTGCCCTTTTCGCTTAGAAAGTCTTTATGCCTTAAGTACAGACGCATCATAGCCGATCCTCTTAGATGTAGCGCTAAAAAACTAACTTTCCCTAGATCGAGCGCTACATCTGGCAGGCCGACGCCGTTAGCCTAGACAGACAGGCTCCTCTCAGTTTTCTCAGCTAGCCCTTAATACCTCCTCAGGCGACCGTCAGAATGCGTTTAGGAAGGCGGCAGAAGATAGCCACAGGCATCAATCAGTTGATACCTGCGTAAATTGTTTGAGGAGACCTCACTATGCGCCTGTCTTTCTTGGGCCAGTCCTACGCCACATCACCGCCTACCATTGAGGCCATCCCTAGCCTCGATACGCTTATATTCCTGGGGGTGTCTTACCCCGGTCGGCAGTTGAGTACGGCAACTCAGTCGCGATCGCCCGAAGCATTCACCTACCGGGGGCATCGCTATACTCGGTAGTATCGCGCAGAAAAACTGAACCTTTGGGCCGAAGTCAGCTCAAAAGCCCAATGTCTGCAACACGTTCTTCAATAGTCCAGTTCTCTCCCCTGTTTAGCAACCAGGAGATTACCCATGGAACGCGTTTGTTGGGAAGACTTTAAACACAAGTATGGATCCCATAATCAGCTCAAAGCTTGGGCTGAGTATCAGCGGGCCTACCAGCGGTGGCGGCAGGAAAAGCTGACCACTACTCAGCTGGAGCAGACCTAGGCCGCTGGCACAGCTACAGACTCCGCGATCGCCGCTGCCCTGTCGGTTTGCCGCTTCGCCTCCAGGTAGGCCGCCAGCTGCTCCTCAATGTTCTGCCGCACAATCTGGCGGAAGTCGAGGAAGTGCTCGGCCTGGGCGCATACCGAAACGTAGTTGGCCGCTACCGCCGGGTAGCGCCACAGCATAACCGCCAGGTTAATCCAAAACCGCAGGCGAGTCTTGCGCAGCAGGCCCTGTCGCCACACCACGATCAAAAAGGCGCGAATCGTGACCCAGTTGATATCGGGCGCACCCGCCGAGGTGGTGCGGTTTTTGTAGTTACGCTTCTGAGCCTCCCCCAGCATGAGAAAGTGGCGGAAGGTGCGGTTGAGCACCGTCAGCGGGTCATAGAGATTCCAGAACACCTGAATGTACTCTTCGGTGATTTCTTCAATAGGTCGAGTGGGCACAAAGTTCATCAGGGTGGTCTGGTTGATGTCGGCGCTCTTGCCCAGCAGGCGACCCTCTTTTTCCAGGCGGTGCCAGAGGGCGGTGTCGGGCAGGGCCTGCAGCATGCTCACCAGCGCGGTAGGAATGGCGGTCTGCTCAACAAAGTCGTAGATGCGCCGACCGGCCCCCGACTTTTCGCCGTCAAAACCGACAATCAGCCCCGCCATCACCCGCAGCCCCGCATTGGCGATCGCAACCACCGACTCGGCAAGGGGGTCGCGCATATTTTGAAACTTCTTAGTCATGTTCAGGCTATCGTCGTCCGGGGTTTCAATGCCCAAAAAGACGGTGCCGAAGTTGCAGTCGACCATCATCTGCATCAGTTCCGGATCCTGAGCCAGGTCTACCGAGGCCTCAGTGGCAAAGGAAAAGGGATAGCCATGCTCCTCCATCCAGGGCTTCATCGCCTTGAGCAGCAGTTTGACGTTGCGCTTGTTGCCAATGAAATTGTCGTCAACCATAAAGATGCTGCGCCGCCAGCCCAGGTCGTAGAGGCACTGCAGCTCGGCCAAGAGCTGCTCGGGCGCTTTCGTGCGGGGTTTGCGGCCGTAGAGCACAATGATGTCGCAAAATTCGCACTGGAACGGGCAGCCCCGCGAAAACTGCACCGACATCTCGGCGTAGGCATCCATCTCAAGCAGGTCGTAGCGGGGTACGGGAGTATCGGTGACGTCGGGCTTTTCGCCGCCGGAGCGAAAGATACCGCATTGGTCGCCCCGTTCTACCGCCTCCACAAACATAGGCAGGGTGATTTCCCCTTCGTCAAGGATTAAAAAGTCGGCTCCAGCCTCCTCCGACTCGTGGGGTAGGGCGGTGGGGTAAGGGCCACCCACCGCCACCAGCTTGCCGTAGCGCTTGGCGGTTTGCACGGCGTCATAAAAGTCGGTGCGGTGGACGATCATGGCCGATATCACCACGATATCGGCCCACTGCCACTCGTCCTCGCGCACCTCGCGCACGTTGCGATCGACCAGCTTGTAGTTCCAGCTCTGGGGTAGAATTGCCGCTACGGTCACTAGTCCTAATGGGGGGAGCTGAGCCTTCAACCCAACCAGCTCCAAAGTTTTATCAAAAGACCAAAAGCTTTTCGGAAAACGTGGATAGACCAGAAGAATGTTCATAGAGACCGTATGGGTATCCTCGCCATGCTACGGGAGTTATCTGAAATAATCAAACGCAAACCGTTGAAATCTGTACCTTTGGCAGTAGAAATCCATTCAAGAAACTGCTAGCTCAGCCTTCAAACCATCATCCCTGCTAATTCAAATCAGCGGACGGAACGAAACGTTGGTGGCCAGGGATTAGGAGCTTTTGCGGCCCTGGCGATTAGACGGAGGATGGCGGTAATTGTTCAATTATCTGCGACGCGTTCACGAAGCATCTCAGAATGAGAATCGTCCACAGTGGCAGCCTCAATGGCGCTCTAGCGCCTAGCGATCGCGCCTGGCGCAGTTATCGCAGTGCCCGCAGCTGCCCATGCGCTGCGCCTCGGTGCGAAAGCCAAACGCGACTAGTAACCCCTGCCAGCGACACTGGCGACTGTGCAGAAACCGGTGCATCTGCTGACTGGCTGAGCCCTGCAAGCTGGAAGGCTGCTGAGCCGTTTTGGTGAGCTGATAGTGAAACGGGCTGACCCACTCCAGCTGCCCCACGCTGTGCAGCCACGATAGGGAGATAGCCCCGTGTTCAAACTGCTGGCCAATGTCGCGCACATCGCCGCTGGGCGGAATCTGGCTCACCAATCGCTGAGCCTTTAGCTGTAGCGTCTGAGTTTGGGCCTCAAAGAATTTGGCCCGCTGGCGATCGCCCGGCTCCAGCCACCCCGTCGGCTCGCTGACCAGGGTCAGCGCTTCAGCCAGTTTGCCGTCGCGACCAGCCCTGCCCACCTCCTGTACGTACTCGGTAATGGTGCAGGGGGCCTGGTAGTGCACCACCCAGCGGGTATTGGACTTGCTGATCCCCATGCCAAAAGCCGAGGTGCAGACCGCAAACTGCAGCTTGTCGGCCATCCAGTCGGCCTCAATCTGGCGGCGATCGCGGCTGCTCAACCCAGCATGGTATGGCGCTACCCGGTAGCGATCGCCCAACCGTTCGGCCAAAGCTTCGCTGTCTCTGCGGGTGCGAACATACACCAACCCGGCCTGATCACGATGCTGATCGAGGTAGCGCTGCAACACGCCCTTGCGCTGCCCCTCGCTGACCACCGCCTTAACGTGCAGGTCGAGGTTGGGACGATGGGGGTTGAGCCGCACCACCTGGGGCGACTGGAGCTGTAAGACATCCTTCAGCGTTTGTTGGGCTATAAGGTCAGCGGTGGCGGTAAAGGCCGCGATCGGCAGCGTGCTGCCCGGCGGGCGACAGGCCAACAGCGCCGCCCGTACTGCTCCCAAGCGGCGGTAGGCCGGGCGAAACGTTTCGCCCCACTGGACCAGGCAGTGGGCTTCGTCCAGGATCAGGCCGTTGAGGCGCAGATCAGGCTGGTACAGCCGCTCCCACACGGGCGGGCTGAGCAGGGTTTCTGGTGATACGTAGAGCAGCCGGAGGGTCTGTCGCTCTAGAGCCTGAAGGGTTTTGTGGCGCTGGGGCGGCGGCAGCTGACTGTGCAGGGTGGCCGCTGGCAGCGCTTTGTCGTGCAGGTCTTGCACCTGGTTTTCCATTAGCGCCACCAGGGGCGACACCACCAGCGTCAGGCCCGACTGCAGCAGCGCCGGCAGCTGAAAACAGATGGATTTTCCCCCGCCCGTCGGCAACACCACCAGCACGTCTCGATGCTCCAGCAGCGCTCTGACGATCGCATCTTGAGGCGGACGAAAATCGCTGTACCCCCAAATACGCTGAAAGGCCTGAAGCACCTCGCTCCAGGCCACAGAACGTTCTGCCATGGCAACACCCTCAAGCTGTGCCTTCAGAGTGCCCAAACAGACAATGAGAGGGGACCACTGTTGTCAGCGATCCCCTCTTGCCCAAGCGCCTAGCGCTCAGGTGTTCAAATTGGCTTTAGTTCGACCCAGCACGGCTCCCTTCAAGCTTTAGTCAAAGAAGAAGGGGAAGTTGTAGCCGACGCCGAGGGAAATGCCCAGGGCAAACCCATCGGTCAGACGGAAATTTGCGACGCCGTTGAGGGTGAAGTTGCGAGAAATAGGCACATCAGCGCCAGCATTGATCAACAGCCCCAGATCACCACTGGTCGGGATTTCAACCCCAGCCCCAACGTAGGGCTGAGCGAGAAAACCACCGTAGGAGATGGTGTCAAAGTTGTAGGTGAGAGGGATGGTGAAGCCCCAGCGATCGTTGGTGGCAGTTGCCCCAGGCCGCACCGAGAACCGGGGACCCAAAGAGATTTTACTGATGATGTTGAAGCCAAAGCTAGACAGGGCGCTATTGCCGCGGTTGCCAATACCAATGTTGCCGCCCACGCCCAGGTAATTTGGGGAGACAGAAACGGTAGTGGGGGTGACCTGGGCAAGGTCAACAGAGTCGGTGGCTTCGGGGGCTGCTTCAACGGTGGCGGCCAGCAGCGCCGATTCAATGTCGCCACCGGCAAACATGTCGTTGTTAGCCAGAGGAGCTTCCTCAGGCAGCGCCAGCAGGCTGGCTTCACCAGGAGCAATTTCAACGGCCTCGAGCTGTGCTGTTGGGGCGTCTACTGTTTCCGCTGTTTCCGCCGAGTCCAGAGGCTCAACGGCTTCTAGCGCGGGCTCAGTCACCGCTGCGGGGGCGACGTCTACTTCGGCCAAAACGTTGTCGGTCAGTTCTAGATCGCTCAGCTGGGTCTGGGCCAGAGCAGGGCTGGCTACACCAGCCACAGCAGCTAGGCTCAGCGCCAGAGAAACTCGCTTGAGATACGCCATGATTCTGTTCACTCCTCAGATTTTTAACAATCAGGTCTCATTGGCCGAATGGCAACAATGATCACGTTCGAAACAATCAAGCTCGAAATCGTACTGCCGTAGCCAGAGTTAGGAAAACTGAAACCGAACGTTTTCCGCCGCTACGGGTCTACACACCACATTTATCTGCGAAATTGGCTGAATTGTACCATCTTCGGCCTGGGGGCAAGGCTATATTGACAACATTTTGCACCTACCTAAGATAGATGCGACTCTACTGAAAGACAGATCACTCCGGGGATCAATCCGCTTCTTAAGCACTAGGCCAGAGGTTCAGGGTTATCAATGGCCTGAGTAATCAGGCTGGCCAATCTGGGCAAAATGTCACGGTTTCTGCTGTGCTCGTGGCCTTCAGTAAAAGCCACTAGCAGGCCGGGAATGCCGCTGGGTAACTCAAAGTAAACAGCATCGTGACGGACCTGGCTGGTGTAGCCCGCTTTGGAGTACAGAGTGGTGCCAGGGGGCAAGCCCGCCCCCAAAAAGCCGGTCACCTGGTCTTCTTCGCCGGGGGCTGGCGGGCCGGAGGGCACCGAACGCTGCATCAGGTTGAGCATGGTCTGCGATCGCGCCGCCGAGACCGCCACCCCGCCGGCAATGCTGTGAATGAGTCGGGCCACCGCGTTGGTGGTGAACCGGTTACGATTCTCGTAGTGCTCGCCCACAAAGGCCCGCTCCCGACCGTAGGGGCCATCGCCCCAGGGTTTTTGGTTGAGGTTTACCCCGGTCAGCTCAGGCCACTGGAGCGACTGAAAAAAACGATTGATGATGTTGCGCTGGTGACACCAGGTTTCAAAGGGGCCAGGGGGCAGCTCCGGGCCGCTGGTGGTGCCGCTGAGCATATCGACCACCAGCGAAGTCGCGTCATTGCTCGAGTCTACGATCATGTCCTTGAGCGCCCGATCGAGCTCAGCCGAAGGGGGGATCATGCCCTGCTCCAGCCATTCGTGGGCGGCCACCAGGTAAAACAGCTTTACCACGCTGGCCGGATAGATCAGCTCGACCCCTCGATAGCTGGCCCCACGCGGCTGGCGCTGCCAAAAGTCGGTGGCGCTGAGGGCTCCGCCCGTATTGGTGATGTAGGGCGGGTCGTATACCACCCAGGTGATGGCAATCTGCGTGGGGGTGAGGGCAAACTCGGCCCGCACCTGATCGAGCACCCGATCGAGGGTCGTTTGCAGGGCGGGATCGGAGGTAAAGAATAGTGTCATAGCCGGCGCTGGTGTCCTGGGTAACCGCTCGTCGATCAAATCATCCTTCACTATCGGTACGACATAGCTAAGGACGTCGGGGGAGAGGTGTCAGGTCCAAGGTATACGGTTCAGGGTTTGAACCCAACCCCTGCTGCTATTTCCCTGTATCTTTTCGGCGAACCCTGGAGGTTAACCTGTGCAAATTCAGCGCCATAACGAGGCTCTTATCGTAGACGACAGCCTGATGCGCCTCTACGTGGCTGAACCAGCTGAAGCTGGGCAGTATCCCGGCATTGTGTTCTATTCCGACATCTACCAGCTGGGGGGGCCGATTCTGCGCCTGGCCGATCGCCTGGCTGGCTATGGCTACGTGGTCGCGGCCCCCGAGATTTTTCACCGGCTAGAGCCCATTGGCACAGTGATCGAGCCCGACGATATCGGCCGCCTGCGGGGTAACGATGCCGCCCGCCGCACCGCGATCGCCCAATACGACGCCGACGCCATCGCCAGCCTAGACTGGCTGCAAACCTATGCCGCCGTCGCCTCTGGGCAGATTGGCACCCTGGGCTTTTGCATCGGGGGGCACCTGGCCTGTCGCGCCGCCCTCAACCCCATCGTCAGGGCCGCCGTGTGCTGCTACCCGACCGGCATTCACAGCGGCAAGCTAGGACGAGACAAAGCCGACACCCTGAAGCGTTTAGGCGAGATTTCGGCCCGACTGCTGCTCATCTTTGGGGATCAAGACCCCCACGTGCCTGCCGAGGGGCGCGACACGATTCTCAAGACCCTGGCAACCGCAGGACTTGAGCCTAAAACCCTGCTGTACTCGGCCAACCATACCTTCATGCGCGACGACGGCTACCGCTACGACCCCGCCGCTACCGATGCCGCCTGGGCCGAAATAGTCGCCTTTTTGCAGGCTAGTTTTGACGCCGCCGTAGCGCACCCCCCACATTCTTAAAAGTAGGTGGGTATGCTAGGTGGTGGCCAGGGGCAGGGCATTCTGTTCAAATTGCGACGTTGCTGCCCTAACCTGGGGTATACGGTTAGAGTGATAGGTGTGTAGCAGATTTGCTTTTCCCCTGGCTAACCTATTGGCGCAGGGGAAGTAGCTCGTTTACCGCTCTATAGACTCTATAGGTATAGAGATATAGGGCAGATATAGGGTGTTTGGCCTGCCGCAGCTAGGCTATTGCCTACAGGCTTTTTTACTACTGGGCGGCTGACTGCGCCCATTGCTTTTGTTCCCGTCTGCCACGCTTGAGTAGGGTTCCTATGGCAACTCAGATCAATGGCTCCTTAGGGCCGGTCTTTGAACATCGCAGCATGATCACCACGCTGTCTCTGGCTAACCAGCACAGTTCCTTGACCCACCGGGTACGCGACCTCCCAACGCCTCAGTTCATTAACCTGCTCGACCAAATTACGGCGGAATTTGAGCATTTTTTGCGCGCCATCGACATGATCAACAACGAGTCGTTGGAGATCATGCTGGAGCAGATTTTAGAAGCCTTTACCCTCAAGATTGGCCAAATTTTGCAGGCCGAGCGCACCACTATTTTTATGGTGGACCACGAAAAGCAGGAGCTGTGGTCTAAAATTGCCCAGGGGGATGGGGAGCGATCGCTCGAAATTCGCGTACCCATGGGCAAGGGCATCTCGGGCTACGTGGCGACCAACGTGACACCGCTCAATATTCCCGACGCCTACGCCGACGATCGATTTGACAGCACCTACGACCAAAAGCACGGCTACCGCACCCGCAG
Source organism: filamentous cyanobacterium CCT1 (assembly GCA_003017855.1). Lineage (GTDB taxonomy): Bacteria > Cyanobacteriota > Cyanobacteriia > Phormidesmidales > Phormidesmidaceae > Nodosilinea. The sequence goes on along the minus strand of PYER01000039.1, from coordinate 24,004 downwards.
CATTCTCTGTATGCCGGTGCTGAGCAAAAAGAGCGACAGCATTGTGGCGGTGGTGCAGCTGCTCAACAAGCTCAACAATGCCCCCTTTGACGATCAAGACGAGCGCCACTTTAAAGAATTTGCCGAATCGCTGGGGGTGATTTTAGAAAGCTGTAATTCTTTTTACATTGCCGCCCGCAACCAGAAGGGCGTCGCCGCCCTGCTGAAAGCCATCTCGTCGCTGGAGCAAAGCTTAGATTTAGAAAAAACTCTGCAATCGGTGATGGAAGAGGCCCGCCAGCTGATGCAGGCCGATCGCAGCACCCTGTGGCTCATCGACGAAGAGAGCGGCGACCTGTGGTCGAAGGTCAAGTCGGGCGACGGCAAGTCGCTGGTTGAGCTGCGCAGCCCCATTACTAGCGGCATTGTGGGCCACGTGGCTACCACAGGCGAGGTGTTAAACATTCCTGACGCCTACCAGGATCCCCGCTTTAACCCTGACGCCGACAAGCGCACCGGCTACACCACGCGCACCATTCTCTGCATGCCCGTGTTTGACTCTGGCGGCAAGCTGATCGCCGTCACGCAGCTGATCAACAAGGCCCACGGCACGTTCACCACCTCCGACGAGGCCTTTATGCGGGCCTTCAACATTCAGGCCGGGGTAGCGCTAGAAAATGCCAAGCTGTTTGAGAGCGTGCTGGTCGAAAAGCAGTACCAAAAAGACATTTTGCAAAGCCTTTCCGATGCCGTCATCTCTACCGATATGGAGGGCCGCATTGTCACCATCAATGATGCCGCGCTGGAGCTGATTGGCTGCCCCGAAGATACCGACCACAGCCGCACCATCCGCGATCGCTGGCAAGCGGCCCTGCTGCACCGTCCCGTGTGGGACGCACTCCCCATAGAGAGCCTGCGCTTTCGTCTCGAAGATAGCCTCAAACACGGGGCTCGTCACTATGTTCCTGAGCAGAGTCTGCGGGTGGCTGTCGCCCCAGGCCCTGGCACCGGGTTAGACCCCGTCTCGGAACTGGCGCTGCCCGACCCTAACCATCCCGAAATCTATCGGGCCTGGGGCAATATGGCCGCGCCGCCCGTGCCAGCCGATCTCGTGCAGCGCATCGAGCGCAGCATCAACCTGACCGTCAACCCCCTCAACAACCCGGAGGGCGGCGTGCTGGGCGGTCTGCTGGTGCTCGAAGACATCAGCCAGGAAAAGCGGATGAAGAGTACCCTCTACCGCTACATGACCCCCGGCGTGGCCGAGCGGGTCATGGCCCTGGGCGACGATTTGCTGATGAAGGGCGAGCGCAAAGACGTCACGGTGCTCTTTTCTGACATTCGCGGCTACACCACGCTCACCGAAGATCTGGAAGCCGACAAAGTCGTTGAAATGCTCAACGCCTACTTTGAAACCATGGTGGAGTCGGTGTTTCACTTCGAGGGTACCCTCGACAAATTTATTGGTGACGCGCTGATGGCCGTGTTTGGCGCCCCGCTGCCCCTCAGCAACCATGCCTGGGCCGCGGTGCAGAGCGCCCTCGACATGCGGCGGCGGCTGGCCATGTTTAACACCGAGCGAGGAGCCCTGGGCCAGCCTGAGATCCGCATTGGCATCGGCATTAGCTCGGGCGAGGTGGTCTCAGGCAACATTGGCTCCCAGCGCAAGATGGAGTACACCGTAATTGGCGATGGGGTCAACCTCAGCTCTCGCCTGGAGGGCGTTACCAAAGAGTACGGCTGCGACATTGTCATCAGCGAGTATACCTACGCCCTTTGCGCCGACAAAATTTGGGTGCGCGAGCTCGATCGCACCCAGGTCAAGGGCAAGCAGCAGGCCGTTGGTCTCTACGAACTAATTGATAAGCGCGATGCCCCCCTTTCCCCCGGCACCGAAACTTTTTTACACCTCTATGCCCAAGCTCGCAGCGCCTACACCGCTATGCGCTTTGACGAGGCGCTAACGCTGTTCGATCAGGCCCACCAGATGCGCCCCGACGATAAAGCGGTGGCCGTACACCTCAGTCGAGCCCGCCAGTATCTACTTCACCCCCCTCCGCAAGATTGGGATGGTGTATTCATCATGACGACCAAGTAACTCCGGCAGGATAGCGGTAATATGGTAACATCCGCTACAAAATAAGCAATGACGACCTAAACCCCCTGATTCGGTTGCCGTCATGGCTAAATTCCTTTGGCTGACAATCACCACGTCTGTCTTCTGGGTGGCACTTCATACCGGCACTGTCTGGCGCGTATGGTATTTGCAAGTGACCAACCGCTGCCCCGGCTGCAACCTTGTAGGGGTTACCCTCAAAGGGCTGGATTTGCGTAAGGCCAATCTAAAGAATGCCGACCTCCGCTGGAGTACGCTGGAGGATGTCAGGCTAGACGGGGCCGACCTGAGTGGGGCCAACCTGCGCTACGCTCGCCTGGAGGGGGTAACCGTCTACCGAACCGAATTTTGCCAGGCCGTCATGACGGATGCCGTGAAGGGCTACTGCATTAGCCCCGGCCCGACCTATCTATCGCAGCGGTCTCAAACCCGCTAGGATGAGAGTCGTGTTCATTTTGGACACTTCAACTATCAATAGATTGTTCTGTCGCCGTTGAGCTAACGCACGCGCATGTCACTGTTTGACTGGTTTGCCAATCGCCGTAAGTCAGGCCCCATTAGCGAAGACCGCCAGGAGCGAGAAATTGCCGATGGCCTGTGGACTAAGTGTGAGCACTGCGACGTTCTCACCTACACCAAAGACCTGCGCACCAACCAGTGGGTCTGCGGCGAGTGCGGCCACCACCACCGTATTTTTAGCGATGAGCGCATCCGTCAGCTGATCGATGCCAACACCTGGCAGGCACTAGACACCCACATACAGCCCCAGGATCCGCTCAAGTTTAAAGACCGCAAGGGCTACGGCGATCGCCTGCGCGACACCCAGTCCAAAACCAAACTGAGCGACGCCGTGCAGACCGGCCTAGGTGACCTCGACGGTCTGCCCGTAGCCCTAGGCGTTATGGACTTTCGCTTTATGGGCGGCAGCATGGGCTCGGTTGTGGGCGAAAAACTCACTCGCATGATCGAGCGCGGCACCGCGACCGGCCGTCCGGTGATCATTGTCTGCGCCTCCGGAGGCGCCCGCATGCAGGAGGGCATGCTCAGCCTGATGCAGATGGCCAAAATATCTGGGGCGCTGCAGCAGCACCAGGCCGCTAAGCTGCTCTACCTGCCGGTGCTGACTCACCCCACCACAGGCGGCGTCACCGCCAGCTTTGCCATGTTGGGCGACATTATTCTGGCTGAGCCCAAAGCCACCATCGGCTTTGCCGGTCGCCGCGTTGTCGAGCAAACCCTGCGCGAAAAACTCCCCGACGACTTTCAAACCGCTGAGTACCTGCGCGATCACGGCTTTGTCGATCTAATTGTGCCGCGCACCCAGCTCAAACAAACCCTGGCTCAACTGATTCGGCTGCATCAGCCTGCTGCGGTCTCTGCCGCTTTAGATGGCCACGCCCCCTGGAGCAATGGCTTAGAAACCATCGCCCCAACCCACATTGGCGCCGATTTATAGGGGTAAAACATTGGGAATGGCCCCCTTCGGTGGCATGATAGACATTACAAGCATGATTTGATGGGGGAAAGCCCCATTGAGTTAACTCTAATTCAAGGCTAGACGGGGAGGTTTGCCCAAGGTGAAACCCAACACTCCGACTTGACTTGGATGTAGCTGTGTTGATTTCATACCCAAGCCCTATACATTCGAGGAGAACCATGTTGAAGAGATGCATTTGGCTAGTTGCGGTCGCACTCTTCTTTGTCAGCCACCTGGTCATGGGAGACGCTGTCGCGGCTGAGCTAGATGAGGCCACCCGCACGGTGCCGCTCAACGCCGAAGGCGATAACTATGTGCTGTCGCTGGAGCAGATCACCCGTGGTCGTCGTCAGTTTAACTACGCCTGTGGCACCTGCCACGTGGGGGGGATTACCAAAACCAACCCCACCGTCGGCCTTGATCCAGATTCTCTGGCTGGTGCTCTGCCCCCCCGCGACAACCTTGAAGCACTGGTGGCCTACCTGAAAGAGCCAATGACCTACGATGGTCTGAGCGATATTTCTCAGGTGCACCCCAGCAAGAAGAGCGCCGACATTTATCCCAAAATGCGTAGTTTGACCGAGGAAGATTTGGTGGCAATCTCGGGTCACATTCTGCTTCAGCCCAAGGTCATTGGCGACATGTGGGGAGCCGGTAAAACCCGCTTCTCTGCTCCTCAGGTCTAGGGAGAGTTGGGTAACTTGAGGGCTGTTCCAGGGTTTGATACATTGCTCCTGGGCCAGCTGTAGGTTCTGCTGATAGACCTTCGCCGGTCGTCCCTGACGGCAATTACCCAAGCGCCAGCGCCCCAAGTTACCGCGTAAAGCAGGTAATATGCCATAGGAAGGCTGTTTAACAGCTCCCTGATTGATTGAACTGGAGATACGAGCTTTAGAGGTAGTTATGCAACGTGTATTTCGCGCCGCCCAGCGTTTGGGCCTGGTTATTCTGTCTGCTCTACTGGTGGTGGGTACCCTCACCCTGGCCTCTGCACCCGCTGCGGCCACCAACTATGATGTCAAAATGGGTTCCGATGCGGGTTTGCTCGTGTTTGAACCTAGCACCGTCACCGTTCATGCTGGCGACACTGTGACCTGGGTGAACAACAAAATGGCCCCCCACAACGTCGTGTTTGATGCTGCTAACGTGCCTGGCGATAAGGCCCTGGCCGACAGCATTTCCCACACTCAGCTGACCTTTGCCCCCGGTGAAAACTACTCCACCACCTTCACCAGCGACATGCCTGCTGGTACCTACACCTACTACTGTGCTCCCCACCGTGGAGCTGGCATGGTAGCTAAGGTGATATTGGAGAACTAGACTCTGGGCTTTAATAGCCTAGGTTTCTAGACCAAGATTAGTTAGCCAAAAAGAGCGTCTTTCGAGGCGCTCTTTTTTCGTTTGGGAAAGGGCGCTTTTTCATACCCATCGCCAGAACGGTTACGCTATGAGACAGGTTCAGGTTCACCCTCCTAACCCCCAATGGGGCAAAGACTTTGCTGCTGAGGCAGCCCAAATCGCACTGGCCCTAGGCGATAACGTGGTGCAGATTTACCACATTGGCAGTACCGCCATTCCCAATATCTATGCCAAACCCGTGATCGATCTGCTGGTGGAGGTCAACGACATCGACCAGATGGATGGCCGCAACTCCGCAATGATGTCCCTAGGCTACGAGGTGATGGGCGAGTTTGGCCTACCAGGGCGGCGCTACTTTCGTAAAGACAATGCCGAGGGCGATCGCACCCGCCACGTTCACACCTTCCAGACGGGTTCCTTCGAAATTATTCGTCACCTGACCTTTCGCGACTTTATGATTGCTCACCCCAATTGCGCTCAGCAGTACAGCGACCTCAAACGTGCCCTGGCGGCAGAGTATGCTGAAGACATCGACGGCTACATGGATGGCAAAGATAGCTTTGTCAAAGCGATGGAGCGGCGGGCGCTACAGTGGCGAGGAAGAGCATGAGTCAAGCTAAAACCCACCTCTACCGGGTTGAGGTGCAATGGACCGGCAATAACGGCCAGGGCACCGAGAGCTATCGCGCCTATGATCGCGCCCACCGCATCAGTGCCAACGGCAAGCCCGCGATCGAAGCCTCGGCTGACTCGGCCTTTCGCGGTGATAAGACCAAGTACAACCCCGAAGAACTTTTGGTCGCGTCGCTATCGAGCTGCCACATGCTCTGGTATCTGCACCTATGCGCCGAGGCTCAGGTCGTGGTCACCGGCTACGTTGACTATCCCATCGGCACGATGATTGAAACGGAGGACGGCAGCGGGCGGTTTTCTAAGGTTTTGCTGCGTCCGGTAGTCACCCTGGTGCCCCAGAGCAATGCCGAGTTGGCTGCCCAGCTCCACGAGCAGGCGTATCAAAAGTGCTTTGTCGCCAATTCGGTCAATTTCCCGGTGCAGTGTGAGTCAACTATTCAGCTTGAACCCTAGAACGACAATCTTTATCCTAGTGCCCTAGCTCCGCTTGGGCATTCTGGTTTTGCGGCTCTGCCGCTCATGGTAGTAGGCAAAGCCGCCGCTGCCCCTACTCATATTGAATCCTGCTTGGTTACCCCCAAATTGGCAGGGCGCATGCCCTGCGCCCCTACGGTCTGGTCTTTTAGGAATCGGATTAGGTATCAAACTCCGTCGGATTATTGGCTTAACAGCTCGGCGATCGCCTCTCGAATAAACGCCTCATCCTCAGGGTTCTGGTAGGGGTTGCCCGCCCGGTGCCCCCAAATCGATGGAATAGGTCGATACTGGGCGTTGGGGATCAGAGCCGCTTCGGCCTCGCAGTCTTCTGGGGTGAAGTAGAGGTCGGTGGTGGCGGGCATGACCAGAGTTTTAGCGGTGATCGATCCCATCGCTTTGGCATAGTCGCTTTGATAAACGGGGTTGTCGCCCACATCGCAGCGCAGCCAGGTATCGATCATGGCCAGCAGGTTGTGGGGATCGCGCTTTCGATAGCCCGCCTCCCAGCCGCGCAAAATATAGTCTTCGAGCGAGTCATAGCCCCAGGCCAGGTAGGGCTTGGCCCGGTAGTAGGCCTGCGATGCCGCCCAGCTGGCGTAGATCTGGGCAAAGGTGTGAAAGCCGCGATCGGGTGTGCCTGTAAAGCGATCGCCGGTCCAGGCCGGGTCGCTGGTAAGGGCGGCCCGCAGGCTGTAGAGAAAGAGTTTGTTGTGGTCGGTGGTTTTAGCGGTGCCGCAGAGGGCGGCCAGACGCTGCACGCGATCGCGGTACAGCGTGGCCCAGTGGTAGCCCTGCTGCGCCCCCATAGACCAGCCGTAGACCAGAGCCAGCTGATCGATCCCCAGTGCGTCAATTAGCGCCACCTGAGCCCGCACGTTGTCGTATTGGGTGAAGTAAACGTCGGGGCGGGCTACGGCTGGGTCGTTGCTGGGCGAGGTCGAGAGACCGTTGCCAAACATATTCACCATTACCACCGCCCAGCGGCTGGGGTCGAGAATGCCGTCGGGGCGCACCAGCCAGTCGACATCGGTGTGCTGTGCCCCGTAGGAGGTGGGGTAGAGAACGGCGTTGGTGCGCTCATTATTTAGCTCGCCATAGACCTGGTACACCACCTTGGCCTTGGGGAGCACCACCCCGCACTGCAGCGGAAAATCTTTCAGCACAAACTGTTCTGGTGTTGCCATCGCCGCCCTTAGCTAACTTTGGCCACAATACTGCGATTTACCCGCACATAGCCCGCATCGACGTGCTCAAAGTAGGGCTTGAGCTGCCCGTGGGCCGCTGGCAGCGCCTGGAACGGAATTGACGGATACAGGTGGTGCTCAGCGTGGTACGGCATGTTCCACATTAGCCAACGCAGGGGCCAGAGGGTGAGCGTGGTGCGGGTATTGATCAATGGATTTTCGTCGTTGGGGCAGCCGGTGTGCTCAGCCAGCAGCACAAACCGCAGCACTGGCTGACCCACAGCCAGCGGCAGCACCCAGTAGGTGAACAAAAACCACGGGTGGCCAAGCAGGGTAGAGACCACAATTACTGCAGCATAGGTGAACAGTTGCAGGCGCACCGATCGCACCACCTCACTGTGGCCGCTCTCAGGCAGATAGTACATGCTCTCCAGTTGCCCCAGCGCCACTTTGCTGTGGCAGCGCACTTTACCAATCCACCAGGGAATGCCGCTGAGCTGCCAAAAATAGTTGGCCAGGCTATGGGGCTTGGGATCATCGAGCTCAGGGTCTTTGCCCGGAATTTGGGTGTAACGGTGGTGCCACTTGTGGTAACGCCGGTAAAAGGTGCTGTTATAGAACGACAGCAGCCCCGCCAGCCAGGCCGCACCGTCGTTAAGGCGAGGGTTAGCAAAGGCCGTGCGGTGGCTGCACTCATGCATGGGGCAAAACATCAGCGCCAGGCTGGCCCCACAGATGACCAGGGCGGGCAGCGCGACCACCAGCGGGGCGATCGCCCACAGGTAGCCGCTAATCGCCATCACCCCCAGATGGCCCAAAAGCTGAATCGCCCCGGCCCGGTTCGACCGCTGATTGAGAATGCTCAACGCCTCGGCAGATAAAACCTGGCGCGGTTGAACCGGCAGCGGACTGAGTTTAGCAGCAGGTGTAGTATTCGTAAGCATGGTTAACGTTCGGGTAGAAAATGCCTTGGCAACATCGGATAATGAGAATGAAAGGTAGACTGCCTGGGCGATCGCCCAAGCTCTCAGTTCACCTTTCCCACAACGACCTGCTGACTAGAGCAGTCAGCACAACGACCCTCTGCATGGACTGCAGTCAACTTGTTATAACAAGTGAGCTTAGCACATTATTTTGGCTGGTCAAGCTGTATGTGAGCATGCCCACCGCCGGTTGATGGTTCTCTGACTATGTCTCCTCCTCTTCACATCAGCATTTCTGAAAAGCTGCGCCACCAGATCGAGGCGGGGGTTTATGCGTCGGGCGATCGCCTGCCCAGCGAGCACCAGCTGATGGAAACCTTCAGCGTCAGCCGCATTACGGCCCGGCAGGCGGTGGCCAACCTGGTCAGCCAGGGGCTGGCGATCGCTTACCGGGGCAAAGGCGTCTTTGTCACGCCCCAAAAGAAAGTGACCTACTCGCTCTCCAGCCCGCTGGTATTTTTAGAGCAGGACATGGCCCGCCAGGGGGTTGCCTTTTCCTTTGAAAACTTGGAGTTTGAACCAGTTGCTGCCCCCAGAGATGTGGCAGCGGCCCTGGAGATTGGCAAAGCGTCGCCAGTCTACCTGCAAAAAAAACTCTTCCGCATGGACGGAGCCGCCGGGGCGGTGGATGTGTCCTACCTAATCGCCGATTTGGGCGAACGCTTTGCGCCCCTGCTAGAACAGCAGATGACCTTTCCCACCCTAGCCCAGCACGGTATTCCCATCGATTGTCTTGATGCCGTGATCGAGTGCACCCACGCCGACTATGACCTCAGCGGCTACTTAGAGGTACCCCTGGGCCACGCCCTGATGGTCTATCGCTACACGGCCTACAGCAGCAATCAGCAGCCCGTGCTGTACGGGTCTACCATTTCGCGGGCCGATCGCTTCTGCTACTCCCTCAGCACCCGGGCTGGGGCCAGCGCTTGACACCTTTTTGACATCGTTATACTGACCACAGGCGGCCGCAACCTTAGACAGCAGCGGCTCGTCAGAAGATCAGTTGGGAGGAGGGTCGCTATGCAGCGACGAATCGTTACAGCCATTGCTCTGGCCAGTCTGGGGCTAATTACCCTGGCCATTAGCCCGGGGCTTGCTGCCGAGCGAGTGCGGCTCAACTACCGGGGGTTTAGCCGCACCGTACCCGTTGTTCTGCTCGAATTGCTGGCCAATACGGGCGAAGCCACCGGCGTGCTGGGCGGGCTGCTCAACCAGGCGGGGCAAAATCCGGGCGAACTGCGATCGCTGCTCACCCGCCCCCTGGCCGCCGACGCCGTCATTCTCGATCGCTCCCTCAACAGCCGCCCTGGCGAATGGGTGCTCGACTACGTTGGTCAGTCGATTCACACTGGGGCGGGCGTAGCTGACCGCCAGGCGCTGCGATCGGCGCTGGTGCTGTCGGCCAGCGATGACCAGCAGATAACCCTGCTGGAGCTACTGCAAAACTACCCCACCGAAGAAGTGGTGCTAGAGGGCGACAACATTCAGGCCGCCTACAACCGCCTGGCCAGCTTTCTACGCCCCCTGTCAATTTTTCTTTGAAACGTTCGAACGTTCGAACGTTTGAACGCTTGTCTGACAGAAGCCATCGCTCCCGAAATTCTGGTCTGTCCAAGCCGTACTGGCGCTGGCCAACCCTCGTTACCGGCCGCGTCAGCGCACCGCACTAGCGATTGACCACAGATACCGCGATCATGCCGACAACAATGGCTACCACCAGCAGCGTTAGCGGCTCAAACTTAAACCCTGCATCTTTATCTTTGCTGGGAGTGCTCGTTGCGTAAAAAAACGCAGACAACACCAGCAGGATCACAATCAGATCAAGGCCAGTAAACATAGCGCTTTCTCCTGTGGCCGACCGAAACTGTAGGCGTCATTGAGTCACCGCCGTAACTACACTCACCCATCGGCTACAGGTATAGCAACAGAGGCTTTTGGCCATCACCTATCCAGGTGAGTATACCAAGTCCAGCTTGGAGTTTAGCGTTTTCCCAATGGCGAAACCTCACCGCTGAACTTGAATTTGATTTAGTTTAATTCGCTCAGCCAGGAATTGAACGAAAACCTCAACTCTGAAATAAAAGCGTAGATCTTGACCCTGCCCCAGGGTTTACCCATAGCATTTTTCAGTGGGGAGTGACGAAGATTTGCAGGGCCAGGCATGACTAACTCAGTGGTCATCCAATGCCCCCTTTTTGAAGAAACGTTGGGCTGTGCCAATCACAGCCTAGTTCACAGCAAACCTTACCAATAAGGATATCTAACCATGACAACCCTAAAAGTTGGCATTAACGGCTTTGGCCGCATTGGTCGCCTGGTACTGCGCGGCGGCATTAAAAACCACAATATTGAGTTCGTCGGCATCAACGACCTGGTGCCGCCCGAAAACCTCGCCTACCTGCTCAAGTACGACTCTACCCACGGTCGCTTTGACGGCACCGTCGAAGCCGCTGAAGACGGCATTATTGTCGACGGCAAAAAAATTCCCTGTATGGCTGAGCGCAACCCTGCTGAACTGCCTTGGGCAGATCTTGGCGCTGACTACGTGGTGGAATCTACTGGCCTCTTCACGACCTTCGATGGCGCTCACCAGCACATCGCCGCCGGAGCCAAGCGGGTCATTCTTTCGGCCCCGACCAAAGACCCCGACAAAGTCCGCACGTTTGTGGTCGGCGTCAACCACGAGACGTTTACCCCTGCCAGCGATATCATCGTGTCAAACGCCAGCTGCACCACCAACTGCCTTGCTCCCGTCGCCAAAGTCATTAACGATTCCTTTGGCCTGGCTGACGGGTTAATGACAACTGTACACGCCGCAACTGCCACCCAACCCACCGTCGATGGCCCTTCCAAAAAAGACTTTCGCGGCGGACGCGGTGCGAGCCAAAACATCATCCCCGCCTCGACTGGGGCGGCCAAAGCCGTTACCCTGGTGCTGCCCGAGCTCAAGGGCAAACTCACGGGCATGGCCTTTCGCGTACCGACCCCCAACGTATCGGTGGTCGATCTCACCTTTAGAACCGAGCAGGCAACCAGCTACGAAGCTATCTGCGAAGCTGTCAAAGCCGCTGCCAATGGCCCCATGAAAGGGGTACTGGCCTACACCGAAGATGATGTAGTTTCCAGCGACTTTATTACCGATCCCCACTCCAGCACCTTCGACGCTGGTGCCGGCATTGGCCTAAACGAGAATTTCTTTAAGGTGGTCGCCTGGTACGACAACGAGTGGGGCTACTCGATGCGAGTAGTCGATCTCATGCTTTACATGGCCCAAAAAGAAGGCATTCTCTCCGGCGTGAGGATTCCCGCCACGGTTTAGTGAAAAGGCTCTAGCTCCAGACCTCTGGGTTTTTGAAAAACCCAGAGGTCTTTTGGCGCGATCGCTTTCGCTAATCTGAGTGACGACATTCAATTGCATCGCGGTGCGATCGCATAACCAGGCGTTGCAATCGAATAACATCCCCATGCAATCGCATAACCAGGCGCTGCAATTGATAAACCGCTCGATGCGATCGCATAACATCCCACTGCAATGGACTAACCACCCGCTGCAATTGCATAACACCCTGCTGCAATTGATAAACCTGGTGCTGCGATTGCATGACATCCCCATGCAATCGAATAATCAAGCGCTGCGATCGCGGAACTGAGCCACGTCCCCAAGCAACGCCAAGCCTACCCAGCACGGGTGATTCAGGCTTTAATAGGAGCAGCGATCGCCAAGAGTCGTGCCCAAATCTTTATCTCCTACCACCGCAGCGATAGCGAAGACATCGCCGGACGCAGCCGCGATCGCCTGGTCGCCCACTTGGGTAAAGACTGCATTTTCAACAATTGCCACTGGCTCGCCCTAAACTTCCAGCTCATAGGGGTCGAGCAGAAGCTGTAAACCATCAAGAATCTGTCGGACTCGGGTTGAAGACAACGTGCCGATCTTTTCATCGAGCTGGCTTTTGTCTACAGTGAAAACTTGAGAGATATTTACTACGCTTTGTTTCGGAAGGTTAGCTTCCCCTACCGCTAGCAGCACGTTCCCTGGTGCAGAAGCCCGTCTGAGGTTTGACGTTAGTGCACAAACAATTACTGTTCTAATATTGCTGCGATTAAAAGCATCGTTCTGGATCACAACATGGGGATGAAGCAAGCCCGGCGCTGACCCAATTGGATCACCTAAATCGACCCAGTAAACATCGCCTTGATTGATCACCATTCACCTTCAACAACGCGGCGATGGGTCGATCGCATGGCTGCCATAAGGCTTGTTTCTTCTGAATCAATTTCATCGGAGTAAGCTGCATTAATGCGCTCTACCAGGTTCTTCTGCCCGCGATATCGCTGAACAAAGTCTTGCAGAGCGAGAGTAATCAATTGCCCCCAAGAGACCCCAAGCTCTTTGGCCAGCGCCTGGGTATCGTCTACTAGCTCTGTTTGAATGGGTAGACCAGCCGATGGTTCGGTCATGGGTATAGCCAGGTGTAGACCATGTACCTGAAGTATAGCCAAGCCTGGTGTAGAGAAGGCCAAGTGCTATGGAGCAGTAGCCACGATTAATACACCGCACGGGTGGCCATATCGCGGGGGCGTTTTTTAATCAGCGTGGGATCGAGATAGGTAATTGCCTCAGCGCACGATCGCACCCGTTCGATCGGCTCAAACACATTCACCTGGTAGACGATCTGGTTATCCCAGTCGAGGGCGGTGAGCCAGCCGCTGCGGGGGTGATAGACGCCGGTATCAATATCGAGCCAGCCGCGCCCCGCGACAATCTGGCCGGGATCTACACCGGGGAATGTGAAGGTGATAGTGTGCCCGGTGATGATCAGCTTGTCGGAGAAAAAGGGCGTCAGGCTGCTGTGAAAGGTTTCGCGAATCCAGCACATTTCGTAGCTGCTCTGCTCGGCGATCGGCAGCATGGGGTTTACCCCGGCATGCACCAGCCACAGGTCGCCCAGATCAATATAGAGAGGCAGCTGGCGCAGCCATTCGAGGTGGTCTTCGAGGGTGGAGGCAGAGCCGTGGTAGCTGGTGAGGGTGGCCTGGCCGCCGCTAAAAATCCAGCCCTGCAGGGTGGGGGGATTAATTTTGCCGTCAACAAAGGTGTCGAGAATAAGCTGCTCGTGGTTGCCCCGCACGCAGTTGGTAGCGTGGCGGCGAATGAAGTCAACCACATCGGCACTCTTAGGGCCGCGATCGATTAAATCGCCAACACAGTAAATTTCATCGTCGGGCTCGGGAGCGATCGCATCCCACAGCCGCTGCAGGCCGTCGTAGTGACCGTGAATATCGCCGATAAAAATTCTTCGGGGCATGGGGCAGGGACTCCGTTGCTTTCATTATGCCTTAACCCCAAACTCAACTATCAAGTTTCCGTAATGCTCACGTGGATGAAGGTCAGCTAAAGATGTATCTTAGGGCCATCGAAAACTGGACCGCAGCTCAGGAAAACCGCTCAGATTGGGCATTAGATCGGGTTTATTCTCATTATTCTCAGGCATAATAAAGGCCAGCTTAGAGCACCTACCCCATGAGTCGTTCGCCTTCTCGCCGTCCGCTGCCCATGTCATCTCCTCAGCGCAAATCTGTTCGGCGGCAGCGACGGCCTGACCCTTGGCGACGGCTGGCTCGTCATACCGTTGCCCTAGAGCTGAGCGCGCGGCTTGGGGTCAATATATTTTTGATTTCGGTGGCAGCCCTGTCGCTGGGGCGACTGCTGCCTTACCTGCAAACCCAGGTGCAGGAGCTTGAGGTTGCCCGCGCCGAACTCGCTGAGGCAGAAGCCGCTAATACACGTCTGCGGGCAGATTTTGACCGTTATTTTGACCCAGCCCAGGCGGGTCGAGTGATTCAAGAGCAAACGGGCTACCGCTCTAAGTCGGAGCGGCAGGTGGTCTGGACGGACTGAGGGGAATGGGGAGTGGGAGGGTTGGAGAGTGGGCGAGTAGATGAGTAGATGAGTGGATGAGTAGGCCTGGCTTTAGACGTGGTTCCTTGGTTTTCAGGAGAATTGTTCGCAGACTCATCTAGCGATCGCCCTACATCACCTATCCGCCTACCCATCCACCCGCCTACAAATCCGCTACGGATAGAAAGTCGTAGTGGGCAACCCAAGGTCTTCATCCAGGCCCATCATCAGGTTGAAGCACTGTACGGCCTGAGAGGCCTGGCCTTTCATCAGGTTGTCGATTGCAGACATGACAATTACCCGCCCGGTGCGGGGATCAGTTTCGAGGCCGATGTAACAGCGGTTGGTGCCCCAGGCCCATTTGGTTTGGGGGTACGTGCCGTTGGGCAGCACCGTCACCCAGGGGGAGGCGCGGTAGAAGGCGCTGTAGATGGTAAGCAGATCGTCCCGCACCAGGCCGGGGTCGCGCAGGGTGGCGTAGATGGTGGCCAAAATGCCCCGTACCATCGGGATCAAATGGGGGGTGAACTGCACTGTGACATCGTGACGGGCCAGGTGGGTGCAAATTTGCTCGATTTCAGGGGTGTGGCGGTGGCGGGCGACGCCGTAGGCCCCCAGGGAGTTGCTGGCTTCAGCCAGCAGCATATTGGTTTTTGCCACTCGCCCGCCGCCGGAGGTGCCCGACTTGGCGTCAATAATTAATGTTTCGGGCTGGGCCAGTCCCTGCTTGAGCAGGGGCGCAATGCCCAGCAGGCTGGCGGTGGGATAGCAGCCGGGGCAGCCCACCAGGCGGGCATCTCGAATGCGATCGCGGAACAATTCCGGCAGGCCGTATACCGCTTCGGCAGCGGTGACCTGGTCGGTGCGATTCGCAAAGCGATCCGTCCCGGAATCGCCGCCGTACCACGCCTGGTAAGTATTCAAATTTTCAAAGCGGTAGTCTGCAGACAGATCGAGCACCTTGCAGCCTCGCTCCAGCAGGGTGGGGGCCATCGTGTGGGCTAATCCGTTGGGCAGCGAGAGAAATACGGCCTGGCAGCGCTCGGCGATCGCGCTCAAGTCTACCGGCTCTACCGTCAAATTGACCGAGTCAGCCAGGTGAGGATAAATATCGGTATAGGGCTGCCCCGCGCTGCTGTCGCCGCCAAGATAAACCAGCTCAACCTCAGGGTGCTGGGTCAGCAGCCGCACCAGCTGCACCCCTCCATAGCCCGATGCCCCGACAATGCCAACCGTAATTTTTCCTGCTGATGAATCACTCATGGTTCTAGGGCTGGCTATTTTGCCGGGTAAACGAGATGGCCCATCGCGAAGGAGACAACTAACCGCGGCGGCCTCCCTTAGATAAGCACTGTAATAGTAAACCAGTAATCTTAGATCAACATGGTTCTTTAGGATGTCGAGACAGATGGCCATCGCCCCAGTAAACGTCCAATTTGGCCCCGCGTGCGATCGCCTTTCCGTGAAGCGCAGGCGGTAAAGCTAGAATTTTAAGAGTGAACGTACTTTATTAAAGGCTAGCCCCACCGTGCTTGACTCAACCTCGGAGATGCCCGAAGCCGTAGGCCAGCCAGCCTCCGAATTTCAGTTTGACTCGATCGAGTCGGCCCTCCACGATCTGGCCGCAGGCAAATCAATTGTCGTTGTCGACGACGAGAACCGCGAGAACGAAGGGGATGTGATCTGCGCGGCTCAATTTGCCACCCCCGACATCATCAACTTTATGGCGGTAGAAGCACGGGGGCTGATCTGCCTGGCCATGACGGGCGATCGCCTCGACGAGCTCGATCTGCCGCTGATGGTCAGCCCCAGTGCCTTTGAAGACGAAAACGAGCAGACCGCCTTCACCGTCAGCATCGACGCCGCCCTGAGCTGGGGCGTCACCACCGGCATTTCCGCCGACGATCGCGCCCGCACCATTCAGGTTGCTATCAACCCCAACGCTCGCCCCACCGACCTGCGCCGACCGGGGCACATTTTTCCGCTGCGAGCCAAAGACGGCGGCATTCTCAAGCGCGCTGGCCACACCGAAGCCGGAGTCGATCTAGCCCGACTAGCTGGACTCTACCCTGCCGGGGTAATCTGCGAAATTCAGAACCCCGACGGCTCGATGGCACGGCTGCCCGAGCTGGTCGACTACGCCAAAACCTTTGGCCTCAAGCTAATTAGCATTGCCGATTTGATCAGCTACCGCCTGCAGCACGAGCGCTTTGTGCAGCGCGAGGCTGTCGCCACCATGCCCACTCAGTTTGGCGACTTTGCCATCTATGCCTACCGCAACCTGCTCGACGGCTCCGAGCACGTGGCCATGGTCAAAGGCGACCCCGCCACCTTTGCCGACCAGCCGGTGATGGTGCGCGTCCACTCCGAATGCCTGACCGGTGATGCCTTTGGCTCGCTGCGCTGCGACTGCCGCATGCAGCTTCAGGCGGCGCTCAAAATGATTGATGCGGCCGGGCGCGGCGTCGTGGTCTACCTACGGCAGGAAGGGCGCGGCATTGGCCTGGTCAACAAGCTCAAGGCTTATTCGCTGCAAGACATGGGCCTCGACACGGTAGAAGCCAACGAAAAGCTGGGCCTGCCCGTCGACCAGCGCAACTACGGCGTGGGGGCGCAAATTCTCAACGACATTGGCGTCAAGCAGTTTTGCCTGATTACCAACAACCCCCGCAAAATCGCGGGCATCAAGGGCTATGGCCTGGAAATGGTGAACCGGGTGCCGCTGATTATCGAGGCTACTCCCTACAACTCGGGCTACCTGGCTACCAAGGCAGAAAAGCTGGGCCACCTGCTGATGCACACTTACCTGGTGACAGTGGCCATTCACTGGCGCAGCAGCGGGCTGACCGTGCAGGATCGCTACCAGAAGCTAGAGCAGCTGCGCGGTCTGGCTCAGTCGCTGGGGCTGATGCTGCAAGAGGAGGCCCGCCCGGTGGCGGCGGCCCTGTTCAGCCAGCCCGATGTGATCATAAATCTGGGTCTCGAAGGGATTACGGATGCGGGGGCCGATGCCTGGTACCGCGACTGCAATGAGCCGAAAATGAAAGCGATCGCTACCCTGCTCGACAAACTCGCCGCCTGGCCCGACATCGACCAGCTCGCGTTCCTAATCTCCGGCGGCAGCGACCCCTTCAGCGGCTTGCAGGTAAAACTCGATCGCCAGGTGTTCCAGCGCAACGGGTTACCCACCGCTGAAACCATCAAGCCCTCTGACCTCTGCGGCAGCCTGGAAAGCCAGCGTATCTACGTCTTCTCTAGCCACATTCCAGCTGATTAGTTAGGGACAACCCTACAGCGAGTAAAGCCGAGCCTGGTCCTGGCGGTATGTACAAGCGTAGGTACTGTTCTAGACCTGTTGAAGCCCTGTCATACCACTTGCCCAAAGTCATGGCGATTGATAAATAGCCCAATCACGGCGTCATGCCTCAGAACCGATTTGGAGAAGCCAAGGGTTTTACGAGCCAAGCGTTTGATCCGCGTCGGCAAGGTCAAGTGCTTGCGCTCAATCCGCTGAGTGTTAGCCTTCCCTACCGTATGGTGCTTAGCATGTTCAGCTCCCAGGTCAACGTACATTTTGACACCGCCGAAGCTAATGAAAAGGGGATCATGAGTAATCGTCCAGCCGTCCTTTTCAAGGGCGCCTTTGACGGCATCGTGAAGCAGGTCTTTGGCGGCCATGGGCAAAGCGTATCCAAGGAATCGCAGCTCCAGCCTCATTCTAGAATTTGTCTGCACTACAGATTTCCAGAGCTAACGGATGTTGTGGGATAGGCGGTAAGTTATGTCGGGGTGAGAGGCTTACGATAGGCACAGGTAGTTGGCCGCCTAACCCTCCCCACGAATGCCAACCGATCGCCGACCACAATCCAAAATCGCCCATCCAAAATCGCCCAAGACCCTCCTTGAGGGCCAACCCCCCACCCCCTAAAATGTAAGTTTGTCGAGAGTGCAGGAATCCCCATGACCGTTCGCGTTCGCCTTGCCCCCAGCCCCACCGGGAGTCTGCACATTGGTACCGCCCGTACGGGTGTGTTCAACTGGCTCTTTGCCCGTCATAAAGGGGGAACGTTCATCCTCCGCATCGAAGACACCGACGAAGAGCGCTCTAAGTCAGAATTCACCGATAACATTCTCTCCGGCCTGCGCTGGCTCGGTATGAATTGGGATGAAGGGCCGTTCTTTCAGTCGCAGCGGCTCGATCTCTACAGTCAGGCGATTCAAACCCTTTTAGACAAAGGCCTGGCCTACCGCGCCTACGACACCCCCGAAGAACTTGAGGCCATGCGCGAGGCCCAAAAAGCTAAAAACCAGGCCCCCCGCTACGACAACCGCCATCGCGATTTGACCCCCGACCAGCAGGTCGCCTTCGAGGCTGCGGGCCGCCCCGCCGTCATTCGCTTCAAGATTGACGACAGCCGCACTATTACGTGGAACGATATGGTGCGCGGCCCCGTCACCTGGCAGGCCAGCGACCTGGGCGGCGACATGGTAGTAGCGCGGGCGTCTTCCAGCACCACCATTGGCCAACCCCTCTACAACCTGGCCGTCGTGGTCGACGACATTGATATGGCCATCACCCACGTTATTCGCGGTGAAGACCACATTGCCAACACCGCCAAGCAAATCTTGCTCTACGAGGCGCTGGGTGCGGCAGTGCCCGCCTTCGCCCACACGCCACTGATCCTGAATCAAACCGGCCAAAAGCTCTCCAAGCGCGATGGTGTCACCTCCATTTCTGACTTTCAGAAGATGGGCTTTGTCGCCCCCGCTCTGGCCAACTACATGACCCTGCTGGGCTGGTCGGCCCCCGATGCCGCCGAGCAGTTCACCCTCGAAGAAGCCGCCAAACAGTTCAGCTTCGATCGCGTCAACAAAGCCGGGGCCAAGTTCGACTGGGACAAGCTCGACTGGCTCAACAGCCAGTACCTGCACGCGATGGAGCCTGCCGCCCTGCTAGAGCTAGCGCTGCCCTACCTGCAAGAGGCGGGCTACGCCGTTGACGCTGAGGCCGACCACAGCTGGCTGCTGCCCATGATGGCGATGCTCGCCCCCAGCCTTACCCGGCTCACCGATGTGGTCGAGCAAAGCCGATTTTTCTTCACTGAAACTGTTGGCTTCACCGACGATGCCAAAGCCCAGGTGCAGCTCGAAGGCGTTCCCCCCGTGCTTGAGGGTGTTCTGAGCGGTCTGACAGCACAATCTCCAGCCACAATCGACGACCTCAAGGCGCTGGTGAATGACGTAACCAAGGCCCAGGGCGTTAAGAAAGGGCTGGTGATGAAGTCGCTGCGGGCGGCGCTGATGGGTGCCCTGCAGGGGCCAGACCTGATGGAGTCGTGGCTGATTTTGCGGCAGCGCGGGTTTGATATACCGCGCCTAAAGGAGGCGCTGGCGCTGAGCTAGCCTGCGCCAGTGGGCCATCACCGCCAGGGTAATGGTCCCCAGCAGCAGCATGAGCCCCCCGGCCAGACCGTAGGTGGCGGCTAAACCCACCTGCTGGCTGAGGGGTTGGCTCACTAGCGGCGATATAAATTGGCCAAAGAAAAAGCTGGTGGTGAGGCCGCCCAAAATGCGTCCTCGCAGAGCCGCTGGGGTAGCCGACGTGAGGCAAACCGTCATATTGGGGGTAAAGAGGCCCAGACCTAGGCCTGCGATCGCCAGCCCCACCAGCACTCCCCCATAGCTCGATGCCTGGCTGATGATCACATAGCCCACCCCCATCAGCCCAAAGGCCAGGGCGTAGATGGCGGTAAAGGTGAACCGCGCCTTGAGCTTTTGGTAGCTGAGCGAGCTGCTGGCGGCGGCTAGGGTGGCCAGGGCGATTGCCAGCCCGCTCTGTGACCCCGTGGCACCACTCAGCTGCTGCAGATAAAACGGAATCTGCACCGGAATCATGTAAAACACAATTTGGGTCAGCAGGGCGATCGCAAACGTCGCCCACAGCAGGGCCCACGGGACGGGTTCAGGGTTAGCTGAGGCCATCGCCATGGCCTCAGCGCGGCTGACCCGTACTGGCTCCGGCAGCACCACCAGCACTAGCGGCAGCAGCAGCCAGGCTGTCATGTAGATCAAAAACGGAAAGCGCCAGCTAATATCGGCCAGGTAGCCCCCCAGGGTGAGAAACAGCACCCCGCCCAGCCCCATAAACGCTGCCTGTACTCCCAAAAATTGGGCTCGGGCCGCCCCCAGATAGTAGTCAGCCACCAGGGTGGTCGCGGTGGTCATAATGCCAGCCACGCTCAGGCCCAGCACCAGTCGCCCAACCAAAATCCAGCCAATGTCGTTCAGAAAAAAGCCTGAACTCCCGGCCAGACCGTAGGCAAACACCGACAGCGCCAGCCAGCGCTTGCGCCCAAAGCGATCGATAATAGCGCCCGCGATCGGTGCCCCCAGGGCAATAAACAGGGCTGGCACCGTCAGCACCAGCCTCACCCAGTAGTCAGCGTTGGGCACCTCGGTGAAGTGCTGGCGCATGGCGGGCAGCGAGGGTGCGATCGTGGCCCCGGCCATGACAGTCAGCGTGCTGACCAGCAGCAGAGTCGCTTTTACCCAGACAGTTTCAGGATGGCGAGATTGCATCTAAGGGCTCCTGGGCTTCAAGGCCCTGGGAAGGTTCCACGGGAAAAACGTTTTGGTCAAGAATGCTGACCCAGCCCAGTGGACCAGTCGCAGTGAAAACCCAGCCAGGTTCTAGCGGCAGCACGCTAAACCGGATAACCCGCTAAAGTAAACAGTAGTGGAGAAGTCGGGCAAGCGCTACTTACCTGCGGGTTAGTGCCCTCAGGTACCGATAATTCCAGCTTGGGTTTGCTTGAGTTCCACCGCTTACGTTACATTAAGTAAAGATTTATCTCATAATTTCCCGCTGATCTCTGGCTCTGCTTCATTCACACCCGGTAACACCTTGTTCCAGGCACCATAGACGTAGGGTCAAGCTCGGTCAAAAACCGTTAACTGAAGATTCGTTAACGAAGATCCGTTAACACTGTGCACGTTAGTCAATAGAGGCCATAGGTATGAAATTTTCGTGGCGAGTAGCCTTACTGTGGACCCTGCCGCTGCTGGTAATAGGGTTTTTCTTGTGGCAAGGAGCGTTTTCGTCAGCCCCCGCTGACATGGGGCTAAATGCGGCCAACACCCGCCTTACCTATGGTCGCTTTCTCGACTATCTCGATGCCGGGCGGGTGACGGCGGTTGACCTCTACGACGGTGGCCGCACCGCCATTGTCGAAGCCGTTGACCCCGAGCTCGACAATCGGGTCATGCGCTGGCGTGTCGACCTGCCGGGCAATTCTCCCGACCTGGTCAGCCGCCTGCGCACCGCCAACATCAGCCTCGACTCCCACCCGCCGCGCAATGACGGTGCTCTGGTCGGTGCTTTGGGTAACCTGCTGTTTCCGCTGCTGCTGATTGGGGGTCTGTTCTTTTTGTTCCGTCGCTCCAGCGGCGGCATGGGTGGTCCCGGTCAGGCAATGAACTTTGGTAAGTCCAAAGCTCGCTTCATGATGGAAGCCAAGACCGGCATCATGTTTGACGATGTAGCCGGTATTGACGAAGCTAAAGAAGAACTCGAAGAAGTTGTCACCTTCTTGAAAAAGCCCGAGCGCTTTACGGCTATCGGTGCGCGCATTCCCAAAGGTGTACTGCTGGTTGGGCCTCCAGGAACGGGTAAAACCCTGCTGGCTAAGGCGATCGCAGGGGAAGCGGGTGTGCCCTTCTTCAGCATCTCCGGCTCTGAATTTGTGGAAATGTTCGTTGGCGTGGGGGCCTCCCGCGTTCGCGACCTGTTCAAAAAAGCCAAAGAAAATGCCCCTTGCATCATCTTTATCGACGAGATTGACGCCGTTGGTCGGCAGCGGGGTGCGGGCATTGGCGGCGGCAACGACGAGCGCGAGCAAACCCTCAACCAGCTGCTCACTGAAATGGATGGCTTTGAAGGCAATACCGGCATCATCATCATCGCGGCCACCAACCGGGCCGACGTGCTCGACTCGGCGCTGCTACGCCCCGGCCGCTTCGATCGTCAGGTGATGGTCGATCCCCCCGATATCAAGGGCCGCATTGAAATCCTTGGCGTTCACGCTCGCAACAAGAAGCTGTCTGAAGACATCTCTCTGGAGACGATCGCCCGTCGCACCCCCGGCTTTACCGGGGCTGATCTGGCTAACCTGCTCAACGAGGCCGCCATTCTTACCGCTCGTCGCCGCAAAGACGCCATGACCATGGCTGAGGTCGACGATGCCGTAGACCGCGTGATCGCCGGTATGGAAGGTACGCCGCTGGTCGACAGCAAGAGCAAGCGCCTGATTGCCTACCACGAAATTGGCCACGCCATCATTGGTACCCTGGTCAAAGACCACGACCCGGTGCAAAAGGTGACGCTGATCCCCCGTGGGCAGGCCCAGGGCTTGACCTGGTTTACCCCCAGCGAAGAGCAGATGCTTATCTCTCGCGCCCAGATTCTGGCCCGCATTACCGGTGCTCTGGGTGGACGCGCTGCCGAAGACGTGATCTTTGGCGATGCGGAAGTGACCACCGGAGCCGGCAACGACCTGCAGCAGGTCAGCAACATGGCGCGTCAGATGGTGACGCGGTTTGGCATGTCTGACCTGGGTCCGCTTTCCCTGGAGAGCTCTCAGGGTGAAGTCTTCCTGGGGCGCGACTGGCTCTCTCGCTCAGAATATTCTGAAGAGGTGTCGTCCCGCATTGATGGCCAAGTGCGCACCATCGTCGAGCACTGCTACACCAACGCCAAGCGCATCATGGAGGAAAATCGGGCCCTGGTCGATCGCCTCGTCGATCTGCTGGTCGAGCGCGAAACCATCGATGGAGACGAGTTCCGTCAAATCGTATCGGAGTACACCGTGGTGCCCGACAAGCAGCAGTTTGTGCCCCAGCTGTAGGGTTTTGCCCTGATGATGTTAAGGCCCGCCTGAGTAAGGTGGGCCTTTTTGACTTTTAAAATAAACGCTATGTCCCGTCCTACCCTTTATGTCGCCGTTACCAACCACGGCTTTGGCCATGCGACTCGGGCTGCTTCTGTCGCGGCTGCGGTCAAAGCTCTGTGGCCTGAGGTAGACCTGATCATGGCTACGACAGCCCCCCAGTGGCTGCTCAATGAATACCTGCCGGCAAAGTACGAGTACCGGCCTGTCGCCTTTGATATTGGTATTATTCAACCTGACAGTTTGAGGATGGATTTGGCGGCTACCCTGGCTAAGCTGCGGTCGATCCAGGCTCATCAGCAGGAGACTGTAGCTACTGAGGCCGCCTACCTGAGGCAGCGGGAAGTAAATCTAGTGCTGGCCGATATTCCGCCTCTGGCAACCGCGATCGCCCATGCCGCCGATATCCCCTGCTGGATGATGAGCAACTTTGGCTGGGACTTCATCTACCGAGACCTTGGCCCCGAGTTCACCGCGATCGCCGACTGGATTGCAGACTGCTTTCGCCAGTGCGATCGCCTGTTTCGGCTGCCCTTTCACGAGCCCATGGCCGCCTTCCCCACGGTCGAAGATGTGGGCCTCACGGGCGGTACCCCCCGCTACGAGCCAGACGATCTCAAAACCCGGTGGCAGCTCCAAACCCCTCAATCGCGCACCGTTCTACTCACCTTTGGTGGGCTGAGCTTGCAGAGCATTCCCTACCATCACCTGGCTCAGTTTTCAGACTGGCAGTTTCTCACCTTTGACCACGACGCGCCTGAATTGCCCAACCTGTTCAAGGTGCCGCGGCAGGGGTTTCGCCCCGTGGATGTGATGCCCCTGTGCAGTCGGGTGGTGTCAAAGCCGGGGTTTAGCACCTTCTCCGAAGCCTGCCGCCTAAACCTACCGATTGTCACCATTACCCGCAACGACTTTGCCGAAGGCCCAGTGTTGGTCAACGGCATGCAGG
>PYER01000328.1 GCA_003017855.1 filamentous cyanobacterium CCT1 | reverse complement strand
GCCCCCGCCCCGCCGCCAATTCCACCAGCCACCCTGGCCCTGGCCGCCCAGGATGTGCGGATGGTGCTGCGCGAGCAAAATGAGCAGAGCCAGATTTTGACCACCAAGCTCAACATATTGTTTGTCGCCAATGGGGCGCTGCTGACCAGTCTCAGCATTTCGCGGCTGCTGGTCAGCGGCAGTTTGTTTAGCCTGGCCGAAATTCTCGGGTTTTTGGTCAGCTTTTCGCTGCTGATGGGGGCTTTTTTGCCCCGTCAGGTCGCCGTTACGCCTAACTTAGAAGACCGTAAATTTTTAGAAACCTATCTGGCGCTGCCCGAGCAAGACTACCAGTTGCAAATGCTGGTCAACCTGTCGGAAACCTACAATGCTAATAAGCAGCGCCTCGAAGACACTTCACAAAGCCTCAAATATGCGGCTTACACCATCTGGGGCACAACTGCTATCATGCTGGTACATATCCTGGTAATTTACGTGGCTACCGGGTCGTCTTCTGGGTTAACCTAGCACCAGTCTAGATATGGCTAGAAGCTCTGACTCTAACGTTTTTGACCGCCTTCAGCGGGAACCAGTATGAGTGATGGACAACACGAAACGGCTCTAGAACGGCGCGTGGCGCTGCCTGAGCCCGATGTCAGCAACATTACCGTGCTCACCGAAAGCCTGCCTAACGAGCCTGTGCTGCCCTGGCACCACTTTGACTCTCCCTGGCTCGATCGCGACGCTGAAGTGACCCCTGAAGAAAGCGAGGCCGAAGCTACCCCAGCCGCCAGCACTGAGTCTGAACCCGCTGAATCTGAACCTAATGAGCAGCTTACCCTGGAGCTAGAAGTGCTGGTGGATCCTTCAGGTGCTATATCCGATGTAGCCGAAGAATCTGTTGCTTGATATAAATTTTGCAGGCGCGGCTTTGGGCAGCGGTACGGTCACGGTCCAGGTAGCGCGATCGCCAAACAGCGCTGTCGCAAGTGGGCACAAAGCCTCAACCGAATAAGCTGCCAGAGGCTAATTGACTACCTCAGTAAAGCTTCTTGACCAGTCCTATAGGTTGGGTAAAACGCAGTGTAACCCAACAGCTTTGTTGGTTTTGCTGGCACGCCACCTAACCTACGAGGTCTTGTCATCGGGGGAAAAATTTGACTCGGCTAAGTTAGTCCCACAGAACACTTGACCTACAGCGGCTTAAACAGTATCTACGGGATCCCTAGTTCTTGAGCTTGACAAAGTACTAGCTGAATAAAGTTAAGCGATTTATGGAATGCCGCTAGCTGACGGTTAACTGGGCTACAGAAACCGAAAGCATACCGCCGCGACTCGGTAGCCACGTTAAGCAACGACTGGGGTTTGAAATTGTTCCTAAAGATCCGCTGCATCCGATGGTTCGCCTGTGAGGCGGCGGGGGATGCGATCGCACCCCTCCAGCGTTTCGATCGGCTCTCCCCCAGCGGCTCCCAGCTCTTTGAACTTGCGCGTGGTCACCAGCACCCGGCTCTCCAGGCAGCCCGCCGTCTGGTTAAACGCCTTCACCGAGGCATCGAGCCCGCGCCGCAGCTTGACCATGTGGCTGGTGAGCACGGCCATGCGATCGTACAGTTCGCGGCCCAGGGCGCTGACCATCTGGGCATTTTCGGCCATTTTTTCGTGCCGCCAGCCGTAGGCGATCGCCTTCAGCAGGGCAATCAGCGTTGTTGGCGTAGCGAGAATCACGCTCTGGCTGACGCCGTACTCAATCAATTGTGGATCGTGTTCTAATGCCGCGCTAAAGAAGGTTTCGCCCGGCAAAAACAGCACTGCAAACTCTGGCGAATCGTCGAACTGGTCCCAGTAGGCCTTGGCCCCCAGCTGGGTTAGGTGGGTGCGCACCTGGCGGGCGTGGGCGACGAGGCGATCGCGCCGGGTACTCTCATCCGGCGCTTCCAGCGACTCCAGATACCCCTGCAATGGCGCTTTCGAATCGACAATGATCTGCCGCCCGTTGGGCAGCTTGATCAGCATGTCGGGGCGCAGCCGCCCGCCCTCGGCCTCTACGGTGGGCTGCTCGACAAAGTCGCAGTACTCAATCATGCCCGCCATCTCGACCACGCGGCGCAGCTGCATTTCGCCCCAGCGGCCCCGCACCTGGGGGGCTCGCAGCGCCTTGACCAGGTTGGCGGTTTCGCCCTGGAGCTGGTTCTGGCTAATGGCCAGCGATTTGACCTGCTCGCTCAGGCTGGCGTAGGCCGAAACGCGATCGCGCTCCAGCGCCTGCAGCTTGCTATCCACCTTTTCCAGAGAATCCCTCAGCGGCCCCACCAGGGAATCAATTGCCTGCTGGCGCAGATTCAGGCTGCCCTCCGCCTGGGTCTGAAAGCTGGATAGGGTGGCCTGGGCCAGCTCCAGAAACGACTGGTTATTGCGGGCCAGGGCATCGGCAGACAGCGCCTGGAACGTGTGGGCCAGCCGCTGCTGAGCCTGGTCGAGCAGGGCAACTTTTTCCTGGGTAGTGGTGTGGGCGTGGGCCAGCTGGGTTTGCAGCTCGGCCAGCTTGGCCCGTAAGAGGGAATTCTCCTGCTGGGTTTGGGCCAGGTGGGCGGCGCGATCGCGCACCACTTCCTCCAGCTCATGCACCCGTCCCATCTGGGCCTCGGCGGTAGCGCGGCGACTGGCTTCGTCGCGCAGCTCGTGGCGGCTGTAGTCGAGCTGGGCTTGAAGGTCGCGCTGCACCGTCCGTAGCTCCTCGATCTGCTGGTCCTGGTGGCGCAGCCGCTCGATCAGGCTGGCGCGATCGCCCGCCATTTCAGCCCTGGTCCGCTCCCGCACGGTTTGCAGGCGGCTGGCCAACAGCAACCCCGCGATACCCGCTCCGAGCACCAGTCCTAAAATTATGCCGATTGCCGCTGGCATTTTGTTCTCCTGCTTGAACGCGCCCCGCAGCCCAGAAAGTGGCTAAAGGCTTGGGTACACGTATACTACACGGAGTTTAGACGCTTTGCCGCCCGTGGGTAAACCGCGCCCGCCAACCGCGACATGAATTAAATCATCGCTCGCCATCAGCGGGACGCATGGTTCTTTGCCCCCGCTCAGTCCATACTGCTATCGAACTCAGTCGCTACCCCTAAATCGATTTATGCCATCCACCGCTAGTCACCCTACTGTCGACATTCGCCCCGTCACTCCCGCCGATGTATCCGCCCTAGTGACGCTGATCAAAGCCCTGGCCGACTACGAAAAGCTGGCCCACGAGGTCACGGGCAATCCGGCGGATCTGGAGCGGGCGTTGTTTGGCCCCCGTCCCTACGCCGAAGCCGTTCTCGCCTGGGTCGATGATCAGCCAGTGGGTATGGCCCTGTTCTTCCACAACTTTTCCACCTTTTTAATGAAGCCGGGCATCTATCTCGAAGACCTGTTTGTGCAGCCCGACTATCGAGGCCAGGGCATCGGCAAAGCCCTGCTGCTTCATGTGGGCAACCTGGCTCTAGAACGCGGCTGTGGCCGCTTTGAGTGGAGCGTACTCGACTGGAACGCCCCCGCGATCGCGTTCTACCAAAGCATGGGCGCTGAGATTAAGCCCGAGTGGCAGATCTGCCGGGTGACGGGGGAGGCGTTGGAGAGGTTTGGGGGAATGTAGGTGGGTAGGTGAGTGGATGGGTAAATGCAAAATTCAAAATTGAGAATTCAAAATTTTGAACTTTGCATTTTGAACTTTGCACTCCCGCCCCACATCGCCCACATCCTCAGTTCACAGGTATGATTCTGCCCAGAGCGTCTAGGCATTCGGTTCTATATGGCACAGATTTTTATCTCGGCGGGGCATGGGGGCTTTGAAAATGGGGTGTTAGACCCTGGGGCTGTGCTGCCTGGCACCACTGAGGCGGCGGAGATGATTCAGATTCGCGACCTGGTGGTGGCTGAACTCAGGTCGCGCGGGTTTGCTGTGCTGTCGGTGCCCGACGACCTCAGTGCTGCCCAAACCCTGGCCTGGATCAACGCTCGCTGCCGCCCTGAGGATGTGGCCTTAGAGATCCATGCCGGGGCTTTTAGTGACCCGGCGGTGCGGGGGGCGTCCGTGTTTTACATCGCCAAGAACGAGGTGCGCCGCACCCACGCCGAGCTGATGCTGCTGGCGCTGATTCGGCGGGTGCCGACGCTGCCCAGCCGGGGGGTTAAGCCCGATACCGAGTCGCCCACGGGCGCGCTGCCCTTTTGTCGCAACCTGGGCTGTCCCTCGCTGCTGATGGAGGTGGGCTACCTGAGCAACCCGCAAGATCTGGCCATCATTCAGCGGCAGCGGCGCGATGTGGCCCTGGGCATTGCCGACGGGTTGGCCTCCTGGAGTCGGGCCGTTGGTAGCGACCTGCCCTCTGTGCCCGGGGGCAACCTGCCCGAGTTTAGAATTAACCTCAACGGCGGCGTTTACCCAGAAACCGGCATAATTGTCAACAACAACGCCTACATTCCCATCGATATCGCCGATTTGCTCGGCATAGATGCGACAACCTCCCCCAATATCACCCGCATTCGCTACGCCAACGTGGTCTACATCAAGGCGGTAGACCTGCAAAACTACAACGTGTCGGTGGGGTGGGATGCCACCACGCGCACCCTGCGGCTGCAATCGCGCACGGGGTTTCAGTTTTGCCCGGGCGCGATCGATCGCATCATGGGCATTGGCAGCACAACCGAAACCCAGCTGAAGCTGTTTCTGCAAAGCGTCAACCCCGCCGCTGCCAACACCTACAGCGATCTGCCGAAGATCTACCGCGAGGAGGCGGCGATCGAAGGCGTCAACCACGACATTGCCTTTTGCCAAATGCTGGTCGAAACCAACTCGCTTAACTTTGGCGGCAGCCTCAACCCGGCCCAAAACAACTTCGGCGGTATTGGGTCACCCACAGGCGGGCTTGAGGGGGCCTCATTCCCCAGCGCGCGGATTGGGGTGCGGGCGCAGATTCAGCACCTCAAGGCCTACGCCAGCCTCGCCCCCCTGGTGCAACGACAGGTTGACCCGCGCTTTCAGTTTGTGGTGCGGGGGATAGCACCACTGGTCAGTCAGCTCAGCGGCCGCTGGAGCGCCGACCCCGAGTATGGGGCCAAAATCATGGCTTTTCTGCGGCGGCTCTACGAGACGGTAAGCTAGGGGCTGTCATCAATTAACCTTTGAAGGCACCAGAATCAACGGTTACAGCCCCTAGCCTGTTTTGTCTGGTCGAGCGTAGCACCGCTGATGTTAACGGGTTTTGGCCAGAATTGATGACACCCCCTAGGGTAGGCTATCAGGAGCGATTGTCCGGGCGGCCGCAACTTTAGGCCGCATCT
This sequence comes from filamentous cyanobacterium CCT1, assembly GCA_003017855.1. Taxonomy (GTDB): domain Bacteria; phylum Cyanobacteriota; class Cyanobacteriia; order Phormidesmidales; family Phormidesmidaceae; genus Nodosilinea. Next base: position 621 of record PYER01000328.1, on the reverse strand, counting down.
GCCGTCATACCTATATAGATAGATTTTGCCGCACCCAATTTCACCATCGGCGGTGCCCTGAGGGTCAGGGCTGGGTGCCGGATCCGTTTTGCATCAATGGGCATTGAGCGATGGCTGTACGGCGTCAATTTGTCGGCTTTCGAGCGGGGGCTCGCCCTGGCCTAAACAGCCTTAAGTGCGGCCTGAGTCTGTCGGTTTGGGGCTGTCTGGTTTCCCTGCCGGCCCAGGCGGTAGTGGACATACCGGTTTGTCCCCACCTCTCCGAGCAAAGCAAGCACGTTGGCGATGTGTCTAATCCATCCATCATCGGCGTACCGGTTTGCCTCGGCTCGATCGATCGGATTATGGGGGTTGGCAGCACCTCAGAAGCGCAGCTGGTTTTGTTTTTGCAGTCGGTCAACCCTGAGGCGGCCAGTACCTACCGTGACCTGGCCAAGCTCTACCGCGAAGAGGCAGCCATTGAGGGGGTCAATCACGACATTGCCTTTTGCCAAATGCTGGTCGAAACCAATCTGCTCAGCTGGGGCGGTAATCTCAGCCCGGCGTCTAACAATTTTGGCGGCATTGGCTCCCTCAACGGGGGCATGGAGGGGGCCTCGTTTCCCAGTGCCCGGGTGGGGG
>PYER01000327.1 GCA_003017855.1 filamentous cyanobacterium CCT1 | reverse complement strand
GGGAGGGGATGGGGAGGAGTTCAAAGTGCAAAATTCAAAATTTTGAATTTTGCACTTTGAACTTTGAATTTTGCCTTTCCGCCCTGCAACAAGACTCTCCTCATCCCCTCCCCCACTCATCCCCTCATCCCTGCTCTACCTCTAGCTGCTGGTGCAAAAAATTGATCAAGTCAGCGCAGGTGAGAAACTGGGTCTCATCGAAGTGCTCGCTGATGTCGAGGTCAAAGGTGGCGTAAAAGTCCTCGCAGAGGGTAATGCTCCAGTCGAACCAGCACACGGCTGGAAAAGCCAGGTCTTCGACCAGGCGATCGCTGGGCAGAACGCAACCGATCTCAAGGCCTGAGTAGGCGTGCAGCTGCTGATAGACAAAGTCGATTAAGGGCTGAGGCAGGGGTCGAGACACCACGGGTGGTGTCCAGTGGTATATGTACCACTCGTTGCAGGTGCGGCAGGGGCGCGATCGCAGCCACTGGTTGACCCGCTGGCGGGCCACCATGTCAGGGCTGAGAGCCATATAGGTGGTGAGGCTATTGACAAAGTTTTTCAACGGTCGCCACACAACTCTTTAAACGTCGAGCCTCTGAGCTGAACCTCTGGGCTTGGTTAGAGTGTGCCCAGGGTTACGGCTCAAGTCATGATTTGGGGATGAATTAGCCCAAACCGCAGAGCTGCGCCAGAGTGGCCCCAAAGCCGGGATAGGAAACCGCTGCGGCCTCGGCCCGCTGAATTTGAAGGGTGCCTCTAGTGCGCAGGGCGGCGATCGCCAGGCTCATGGCGACCCGATGGTCATTGTAGCTGTCTACGATGGCGCCTGTGAGGGGGGTGTCACCATGAATCGTGAGCCCATCGGGGTGTTCTTCGATGCGGGCACCCATTTGGCTGAGCTGACTGGCCATAACGGCGATGCGATCGCACTCTTTGACCCGCAATTCTTCGGCATCGGCAATCGTTGTGGTGCCCTCGGCAAACAGGGCCGCCACCGCCAGCACCGGAATTTCGTCGATCATGCGGGGAATCAGGTCGCCGCTAAAGCTGGCGGCCTTGAGCGGGCTGTGGCGCACGCGCAGGTCGGCTACAGGTTCCCCCGTCACCTCCCGCGAGTTCTCGAGGGTAATGTCGGCCTCCATAGCCTGCAAGGCGTCGAGAATGCCGGTGCGGGTGGGGTTGATGCCCACATTCTCAACCACCAGGTCGGCACCGGGGGTAATTGCCCCGGCCACCAGCCAAAAGGCCGCCGAGCTGATGTCGCCAGGTACCACTACGGTTTGCCCGGTGAGGGTAGCGGGGCCATTCACAGTAACGCTACAGGTATCAGGGTCTACCACAATGTCAGCCCCAAAGGCGCGCAGCATGCGCTCGCTGTGGTCACGCGACAGACTGGGTTCGGTCACGGTGGTGCTGCCCTCGGTCATTAACCCGGCCAGCAAGATGCAGGATTTTACCTGGGCGGAGGCGACGGGGGAGTGGTAGTGAATGGGCTTGAGCGACCGTCCTCGCACCGCTAGTGGGGCAAGGCGGTTATTCTGCCGACCCCAGATCTCGGCCCCCATCTGGCTCAAAGGTTTGATCACGCGGTCCATAGGGCGCGATCGCAGCGAGCCGTCGCCAGTGACCGCAAAGTAGCGATCGGAATGCGACGCCAGCAGACCCAGCATCAGCCGCAGGGTAGTGCCCGAGTTGCCCGCATTCAGCACGTCTACGGGTTCTTGCAGATTGCCCAGGCCAACGCCATGCACCGTTACCCACTCATCCTCCAGGGAAGACATGGTGACGCCCATGGCCTGAAAGCAGGCGGCGGTGCTGCGCGGGTCTTCGCCCAGCAGCAGGCCCTGGATGCGGGTTTCGCCACTGGCGATCGCGCCCAACATCAGCGATCGGTGCGAAATCGACTTATCCCCCGGCACCCGCACGCGGCCTAATAGCGTCACCCCATCATCGGGGAACTCCAGGGTCATGGTCTGGTGCGGGGCAGCTTCAGTCAGCTCAATGCGGGCAGTCATGGCAATAGTAATGAAAAGCCGCTGCTGATCGTACCCTATTGCGTCCCAAACTTTTTTTAACAGTGTGAAGGAATCGCTAATACTGATAGAAGTGTGGATAAAGCTCCGACTCTGGAATGTATCGACAGGCTTGCCTATAAATTGCTCGACACGTTCCTGTGTCTAATTGTCGATGGTTAGGCACTGTGAGGGTTTCCTTGCCCAAACTACTTTCTCTGCGTAGTTTAATGTGGCTGCCCCGTTGACTATATACTTGAAAGCCAAAGCGCTAGAACATCAACAACTCTGCCCCCGATAGCCGCTTCGGCCTAGGCATAGGCAGGCTGCAACTCAAAAGTCACTAAAATGTGAGGGTTAGATACTAAGCCAAAATCTGCGGGATCTTCCCCTTCTAAATGTAGGGAAACAGCTTCCTGCAGATTACTGACAACCTCATCTAGCGTCTCTCCCTGGGTGACCGCAGAGATTTCCAAACACTCTGCAACATAACCACTTTGTTCACCAGGGCGAATGAAAGATTTAATCGTCTGTTGCAGCTGCATCTCAATTCTCTTTAAACAAAAATTATCCTAATAGCCTTTTCGTTTAACCTTTAAGATGTCACCTCCTAGGAGGCTACCATTGACGTTTTGGGGCGGGCAAAGATCATGCGTCCGGCGGAGGTTTGCAGCGACCCGGTGACGACGACCTCTAGCTCTTCGCCGATGTAGCCGCGGCCTTCTTCGACCACCACCATGGTGCCGTCGTTGAGATAGCCCACGCCCTGGGAGGGTTCTTTGCCCTCTTTGAGAATCTTTAGATCAATATCGTCGCCGGGCAGGTAGGCGGGGCGAATGGCTTGGGCCAGGTCGTTGATATTGAGCACCTCAACGTCTTGAAAGCTGGCGACTTTGTTGAGGTTGTAGTCGTTGGTGAGCAGCATGGCGTTGAGCTCCTGGGCCAGCTTCACCAGCTTCGCATCCACGGTGGGGATGTCGTCGTAGTCAACGGAGTTGATCAGCAGGCGGTTGGGATAGGCTTCACGGATGCGGTTGAGCACATCTAAGCCACGGCGGCCGCGATCGCGCTTTTGGTCGTTGCTGGCGTCGGCCACCTGCTGCAGCTCTTGCAGCACAAACTGCGGCACCAATAGCTGCCCTTCTAAAAAGCCTGTGCCCAGCAGTCCTTCAATACGGCCATCGATAATGCAGCTGGTGTCGAGCACCTTGGTTTTGCTGGGTTTGAGGGTGCCCTCGGCCACCAGCGTAGACTCTAAGGTGCTGGGGCTAATTAGGCGCAGCAGCGATCGCCCGTGGGTGTCAGCCAGGTTCATGCCCGACACGGCGAACAGCACGCTGCCCAGCACCGCCGTCATCGGTTTAATAAAGCCAAACTCCGCCGGAATCGGCAGCAAAAACAGCGGGGCCAGCATCAGGTTGGCAATCAGCAGGCCCAGCACCAGCCCCACCGCGCGAGTGAGAATGCGATCGGGTGGCAGTTCTTTAATCTGGCGCTCCAGGCGACGATAGCTGGTCTGCATAACCAGGCCCAGCCCGGTACCAATTAGCCCGCCAAACACAGCGGTTACTGCGCCCAGGGCCTCGATATTGGTTACCTGCTGCAAAATGGGCTGGGGCAACAGGTCAATACTGTAGAACCCAATGCCCGCCCCGGCCAGGATAAATGAGAATACAATCAGTGCGTCTAGCATGGTGGTCCGCGGTTCTGGCCTTGATTTTGCAGCGGTTAGGGGTTAAGTACCTACCCTCCCAGTGTACTCCCCCAGATCAAAAGCGCCAGATTTAACAAGACTGGGGAAGTCAAGCTGGCAAAAGTATACCGCTAATGCCCAGTCCCCTGACCGCCCTACAGGCTCTGCAATAATGGTGGGGTTACTGCACTTGCATTCTCCATGTCTTTGCCCTTTCTGCGATCGGCGGTGGTTGAGCTTGCGGCCTATACCCCCCACATTGAGTCCGCCGAGGATCCGTCCCCTGCCGCTCTAGATATTCTCGATACCAACGAGTGCCCCTACGACCTACCCGAGGCGCTGAAGGAAAAGCTGGCCTGGCAGCTGCACCACGCCATTGCAGCCAACCGCTATCCCGACGGCGGGCACGGAGCGCTGAAAGAGGCGATCGCACAGTACGTCACCGAAACCGCAGCCGGAGCGGCCTTTAGCGCCGACCACATCTCCGTTGGCAATGGCTCTGACGAGCTAATTCGATCGCTGCTGATTGCCACCTGCCTGGGCGGCGCAGGCTCGGTACTGGTAGCCGACCCCACCTTCTCGATGTACGGCATTCTGGCCCGTACTCTGGGCATTTCGGTGGTCACAGTAGGCCGCAGCGAAGACACCTTTGAGGTCGATCTAGCGGCGGCGCAGCAGGCGATTGACCATCCCCAGGGTACTCCGGTGCGAGTGGTGTTTATGGTGCACCCCAACTCACCCACCGGCAATGCCCTCACAGCCGCCGAGGTCGCTTGGCTAGAGTCTCTGCCACCAGACATTCTGGTGGTAATCGACGAAGCCTACTTTGAGTTTAGCCAGCAAACCACGGTAGCCAACGTTCTAACCCGCATTAACTGGGTGGTCATGCGCACGTTCTCGAAAGCATTTCGCCTGGCCGCGTATCGGGTGGGGTATGCCGTGGCCAATCCAGCCCTGGCTCAGGCGCTCGAAAAAGTGCGCCTGCCCTACAACCTGCCCAGCCTGACCCAGGCCGCCGCTCAGCTCGCCCTGGCCCACCGACAGGAATTGCTGGACGTGGTGCCTGAGATCCAGCAGCAGCGCCGAGAGCTGGCTAGCGCGATCGCCCAAACCACGCCCCTGCGCCTATGGCCCAGCGACGCCAACTTTCTCTACGGACGGCCCCCAGCCCAGCCTGACCAACCGATCAAAACCGAGCTAGAGCGCTGGTTCAACCGCCTGCGGGCGCAGGGGACACTGGTGCGTCACACGGGCGGCGGCTTGAGAATCACCATCGGCACACTAGAAGAAAATCAGCGCACCCTGACTCACTTGCAACAGGTTTAGAAAGTCCCCCGGTAGCTGAGTACAAAGGGCCTCTCCGATAGCCTCGACTCCGCTCAGCTCCCGTAGCTGAGCGGAGTCGAGGCTACACCAGCGCTCTGGCCCGCCGTACGGTGTAAGGCAGCACCCCCACCAGCAGGGCAAAGGCTTCATCGGGCACCTTATCTACAATGCTCTGGTCAAAGTAGCTCTTAAACTGCTCCAGGATGAGCTGGGCGCGATCGAGCGGTACAGGCTTATCGGTAAAGTTTTGGGTTAGCCGCACCCACTGCAGGCGAATTTTGAGAGCCTTTTGCTGGGCTTCGGCTGACTCAGGTGCAATTAGCGACAGGCTACCGAGGGGAATTACCGCTCGGCAGTCGGAGTCGAGCCCTCCGCCAACGGCGGCACCAGGGCCAGCAAATTCGGTGTAAAACTCTTTGTGGATAATCAATCCATTGCGGCGGCGACTGTTAACGACCCACAGTTCTCCACCCCGAATCCTGGCCAGGATGTCATCATCTTCTGACAACAGCAGATTGGACTCAAAAAATGGATTTGAAAGACCGCTCACGGGGTTCACAATGGGTGGCCGAGCGGGCTGCGATGCCCACACAAACAGGCCAGAAGAACGTAGGGAGTTTCCGGGGCCCGAATCTGAACTATTCTGCTCAAAATTAGAGATCATCCCCGCCACATCATAGCGACAACGGCTCGACCAGCCACGATCTGTACCCATGTCTTCGGCCTGTGAGCCTCTAAGAGCCCTGACACCTCAGGTACTTATTCTAGGGTAAACGGCTGGTCGCCCCCCGTAGAAGTATTTAGCTCCGCTGAAGGAGGGATAAATTTCTATGCCGAAAGCTTAAGGTTTGTGTGAAGTGATCCGGTTGGAGCCCTTAGAGCCTATCCGAAAACCTCAGCGGACCGGAACGTGATGACTGCGCTGGCGAACTGAAGGAGTGCCAAATAGTT
>PYER01000038.1 GCA_003017855.1 filamentous cyanobacterium CCT1 | reverse complement strand
CCCTGGAAGAGGCCTTTGAGATGCTGCCGGAGGCGATCGAGGCGGTACAGCCACAGCAACGAGAGGCTTATGAGGCGGCCTTTGAGCGCTACACCCCGCTCTACGAGTCGCTAAAGGTTGTCCGGTAGAAGATGTGTTCGGTATGCACCCTGCGGTTCAACTTATCCACCGCATATTAATGTGAGCAATGCCATCTTCCAGGTAAGGCTCGCTAATGCTTTGAAAACCAAACTCTCGATAGAGTTTCTCCAGATGGTGCTGGGCTGAAAGCACAATGTCTTGCCCAGGAAATTGTTGCTGTGTCTGTCTTAGTCCTTCCGCTATCACCTGCCGTCCCAGCCCCTGACCACGCATTGCAGGCAAAATCAAAACGCGGCCAATGGCTGGCGTAGCTCGGTCATGGGTAGGAGGGAGAACGCGCAGATAGGCAACCAATTCGTGATTGGGTGTTAGTCCTAGCAAGTGCCAGCTCTGTGGATCAGCACCGTCGATGTCGGCGTAGATGCAGCTCTGTTCTATGATGAACACCTGCTGCCGAGCTTTCATGATTTCGTAGAGTTCTGCAGTGGAAAGGGCCTCAAAAGGTTTCCAAACCCAGGTAATCATGCCATCGCTCGTTTTGCTGGCTATGAATAAGCCAATATGACCTTAAGTTACTTCAAAACTTAACGTTTGAAGTTAGAGAAAGAAAACTGGCGATCGCACAGTGTCGCTACCCAAGCAACGCTACGGATGAGCCGCCAAAAATTGATTGACGTCTTGAGGGGTGGGCTGGGCCGCGATCGCGCCCGGTTTCAGTGTCGTCAGTGCCCCTACAGCGCTGGCGTAACGCAGAATCTCCTCAATCGCGTCAGCCGTTTGCAGGCTCTCCCAACCCCGCTGACAGAGCTGATGCAAAAATCCCGCCAGAAACGCGTCCCCGGCCCCGGTGGTATCAATGCTGTCAACGGCAAAGGCGGGCAGCGAAAGGCTGTGCTGCTTGGTGGCGCAGGTGCTGCCGTGGCCACCGTCGGTGAGCAGCACAGCTTCACAGTGGGGGAACAGCTGGCAAATCTCAGAGGCAGAGTCGGTATCGAGCAGCCACAGGGCCTCTTCGCGGGAGAGCTTGAGCAGGTCGGCGGCTTTCAAGAACTCATGAATCGTGGGCGGCGCCAGCTCCACGTCAGACCAGAACACCGGACGCCAGTTCAGGTCAATCACTATCTTGGTTCCGGCCTGCTTAGCTTTATCGAGTGCCCGCTCCATAGCGCTGGCGGTGGTGGGGTAGGCCAGCCCCAGCGTGCCCATCACCAGATACTTCACTCCCGCAAAATCGACGCCGTCAATCCACTCAGGAGCCAGGTGGGCATCGGCAAAGGCAGCCGGGTCGGGGGCGCTAAAGCCGATGAAGTTGCGATCGCCCGTTTCATCCCGCTCCACCAGCACAATGCGAGTGGGGGCATCGGCGTAGCGCTGAATTTGGCAGGCAACTCCCTGCTCCTGCAACACCTGAATCAGCCAGTCGCCCACGTCGTCCTGGCCCAGACAGCTAACCATGCGGGTGGGGGTGCCGAGTTTTGCGATCGCGGCGGCGACATTGGCGGGCGCACCGCCGGGGTAGTCCGTCCATTCCGTTGAGGAATGCTGGCGGTTTTTGCCGACCTCAAACAGGCGATCGACTAAACACTCTCCCAGGCAAATAACGGGTTCAGTCATAGTTTTCTCCAAATAGGTTAGCAGGCCTCAGTTGACCTGGGGGAAGGGGCTCATCATTTGGCCAAAATGGCTGTGGCCACCGCTTCGTCGGTAATCAGCCCGCTGATCAACTGGCCCTTTAGGGCGGCGAGAATGGCTTCGGTTTTACGCGGCCCACCAGCGACGCCGATCACCAGGCGCTGGACCGGCTGCTGTAGGGGCACGCCAGCCACGCGGGTGTTGGTGCCCTGGCGCAGCAACATGCCCTGGGCGTCGAAGGCCCAGCCGGCAATTTCGCCCACCGCCCCCAGCTCAATCAGCTCGGTCAGTTCGGCCTCGTTGATAAAGCCATCCTCGTGCAGGGGGGCGTTCCAGGCGATGTGGCTGACGCCGACGAAGGTAACTTTGGCCTGCTCCGCCAGCGCTTTGACGGCCGTGAACGATCGCTGGGTCTGCAGCAGGTCGCGCTCTTCTACACTGGTGGCCACCGCTGGCGTGGGCACCGGGTAGGTTTGCGACCCCACCCGGTCGGACAGGTGCATGACCACCTCGTGGCGACCCGCTAACCCGTAGTGCGACATGTTGCCCACAATCGAGACGATCTTGTGCTGGGGCTGATCCATCGCCGGGATTTGATCGACCATGGCCCGCAGGGTACGGCCCGAGCTAAAAGCCAGAACAGAGGGCGATTTTGCCACCAGATAGGTCTCCAGGTGGGTGGCCGCGCATACCCCCAAGCCGTTGTAGAGGTCGCTGCCGTCAGCGGAATTGGGGACGACTTCGCACAGGGAGAGCGCAAACTTGTCCCGCAGGGCCTCGGCCAGGGCAATGCAGTGACTGAGGGGATGGTCGAGGCGAAACTTGATCAGCTTTTCGCTGACGGCGAGCGCCACCAGCCGCTGGGCCGACTGCCGCGACACGTTCAGCTTGCAGGCAATTTCTTCCTGAGTGTTACCAGCGATGTAGTACAGCCAGGCCGCATGGGCCGCCAGGTCAAGTTTGCGGTCGCGCTTTTCTGGATAAATATCTCCCATCGCTCACCTCAAAAACCCACCACTGCCTCAAGAAGGATCTTAGGCGATTAAAGATCTGCCTAAAGACAGATTGAGCATTGTAGCCGTCAGAGAATAATTGCTCACACCTACTGCCCTCCCGTCACATCCAAATTGAACCCGGTGATGTAGCTGGCCTCATCGCTCATCAAAAAGGCGACGCCGTTAGCGACCTCTTCCAGCTTCCCCAACCGCCGCAGCGGCACCGAGTTGATCATTTGCTGCTCAACTACTTTGGGGTCGCTATCAAAATACTGCGACCCCACCCCCGCCTGCAGTTCCGTCTGCCGAGTCCACATAAAGCCAGGGCCAATCAGCGACGGCGACAGGGCGTTGACGCGAATGCTGTAGGGGGCCAGGTCTTTGGCGGCGGTCTGAGTCATGCCGATCACCGCAAATTTAGAAGCGGCGTAGGCCAGCATGTTGGGCGGCCCGTCTACCCCAGCGTGGCTGGCCATATTGACGATTGCCCCGCCGCCATCGCGCAGGGTTTGGGCAGCGGCTTTGAGCACGTGAAAAACGCCTACCACGTTGATGTCGATCACTTTTTGAAAATCCTGCTCAGGGTACTCGTCAGTTTTGGCGAACGCCCCCTGGTAACCTGCGTTGTTAAAGACATAGTGCAGCTGTCCCGTCCGCTCAACCGCTGCCGCGAACACCTGTTTCACCTCATCAGCACTCGTCACATCGCAGCGAAAGGTATGAACCGGACTGCCGCAGTCTTTTAACCCCTGGGCCACCTCGGTCAGCTTAGTTTCGTTAATATCCAGCAACACAATGGCTGCCCCATTAGCAGCAAATCGGTGGGCGGTGGCCTTACCGATTTCTCCCGCCCCGCCTGTGATCAAGATGGTTTTACCTTGGAAAGCATAGGTTGCCGTCGCGCTCATAAAGCTGGCCTTAGTGTGAGAACTGCAATCAAGAATTGTTGCGAATACTACTGAACGTCTCACCCTTGGGAAGCGACATCAGTATGATTCCATTATTGGGCTTTTGCCCATTACTAGGGCATAAATTCAATTTAGTTTATCTTTTTGAAATTCGAGGAGCCGTGCGATGCACCTTTTTCGCCGTGCTAGTAGGCGTGCCAGAGGGCTGGTGGCCTTTCTGATTGGCCTCCTGCTGGTGCAGCTTGTCAATGCCTGCTCGGCAGGGCCGCAAGCGGGCGGCAAAACCCGCTTAACCATTGCCACCGTCAACAACGGCGACATGGTGGTGATGCAGGATCTGTCGAGCCATTTCGAGGCCGATAACCCCGATATCGAGCTGCGCTGGGTCGTGCTGGAGGAAAACATTCTGCGCCAGCGCACCACCACCGATGTGGCCAGCCAGGGCGGTCAGTTCGATGTCTTGACGATTGGGTCTTACGAAGCGCCGATTTGGGCCAGGCGGGGCTGGCTGCGATCGCTCGACGGGCTGCCCGCCGACTACGACGTAGACGACCTGCTCGACCCCATTCGCACCGGGCTTTCCTACGAAGACACCCTCTACGCGGTGCCCTTCTACGGCGAAAGCTCGATGCTCTACTACCGCACCGACCTGTTTGATGAGGCGGGCATTACGGTGCCCCAAAATCCGACCTACGACCAGGTGGCTGAGTGGGCCGAGCAGGTTCACGATCCAGAAAACGGGGTCTACGGCATGTGCCTGCGGGGCAAACCGGGCTGGGGCGAGAACATGGCCTTTCTTACCACCCTGGTCAACACCTTTGGCGGGCGTTGGTTCGATATGGATTGGAACCCCACCATTGACACCCCCGAGTGGCAAAACGCCGTCAATTACTACGTGAACGTGATGAACCAGTACGGCCCACCCGGAGCTAGCTCCAACGGGTTCAACGAAAACCTGGCTCTGTTCTCCACGGGCAAGTGCGGCATGTGGATTGACGCCACCGTCGCCGCTGGCCTGCTCTCCAACCCAGACGAATCTCAGGTGGCCGATGTGGTCGGGTTCGCCCGCGCCCCGGTCGAGTCTTACCCCAACGGCTCGAACTGGCTGTGGTCCTGGGCATTAGCGATTCCTGAAACCTCTCAGTCGCCCGAAGCCGCCGAGCGCTTCGTCGCCTGGGCCACCTCCAAGGAGTACGTCCAGCTGGTTGCGGAAGAGTATGGCTGGGTCGCCGTGCCACCGGGCACTCGCAAATCCACCTACGCCAACCCCAACTACCAGGCAGCGGCCCCCTTCGCCGAAATCGTGCTGAACTCGATTCAGTCTGCCGATATCACCAACCCCTCCCCCGAACCGACTCCCTACAAAGGCGTGCAGTACGTCGATATTCCTGAATTTCAGGCGATCGGCACTCAAGTCGGTCAGCGCATGGCCGCTGCTTTGGCGGACAACCTGACGGTCGAGCAGGCGATCGCGCGATCGCAGAATGTCGCCGAACGGTTCATGCGGCATACGGGTTACATCGAGTAGTGAGAACAACCATGACTTCCTCTATCGCAACTCCCTCCCATTCACCGCCACCCAAAACACGGGCGCGATCGCATCGCTCTGTCCCCGCCCGCCTGCTGGTGGCTCCTTCTGTGATCGCGCTGGTGCTCTGGATGGTGGTGCCGCTGGCGATGGCGATCTGGTTTGCCTTCCAGCGCTACAACCTGCTGATTCCCGACAATCGCGAGTTCGTTGGTTTCGCCAACTTTGCCTACATTCTCACCGACCCGGCCCTGTGGATTTCCATCGGCATCACGCTGGTGCTGGTGGTGTCGGTGCTGGCGATTACGATTGGCCTCGGCACCCTGTGTGCGGTGCTGTTTAACCAAGATTTTGCTGGGCGCGGCATAGCGCGGGTGCTGGCGATTTCGCCGTTTTTTGTCATGCCCACGGTCAGCGCCCTGATCTGGAAAAACATGCTGATGCACCCGGTGAATGGGCTGTTTGCCCAGATCACGCGGGGGCTGGGCCTGGGGGCGATCGACTGGTTTGCCGACTTTCCGCTGCTGGCGATCATCATCATCGTGTCGTGGGAGTGGATGCCCTTTGCCCTGCTAATTCTGCTGACGGCGATTCAGTCGCTGGATGCTGACCAGATGGAAGCGGCCCGCATGGATGGCGCTAGTGCTACGCAGCTGTTTCGCTTTGTGGTGCTGCCGCACCTAAGTCGGGCGATCGCGGTGGTCGCCATGATCGAGACCATCTTTTTCCTCACCATCTTTGCGGAAATCTTCGTCACCACCGGGGGCGGCCCGGGTCTCGCCACCACCAACCTGGCTTACTACATCTACCTGAAAGCGCTGCTGGAATTTGACGTCGGCGGGGCGTCAGCGGGCGGTCTAATTGCCGTCGTGCTGGCCAACATCGTGGCGATTTTCTTGATGCGCAGTGTTGCTCGTAATTTGGACACCTGATATGGCAAGTAATACCTCTACTCGCTGGTGGATCCCGCTACTGGGCTGGCTGGTGGCCTGCCTACTGTTCTTCCCGATTTTTTGGATGTTCATCACCAGCTTCAAAACGGAAGTGGCGGCGGTGGCCACCCCGCCCCAGCTCTTCTTCCAGCCCACCCTGGAGAACTACGTCGCCATTCAGGAGCGAGCCTCTTATTTCACCTTTGCCTGGAATAGCGTCGTGATTTCCCTGGGCGCAACGATTTTGGCTCTGCTGCTGGCGATTCCGGCGGCCTACGCCATGTCGTTCTTCCCCACCAAGGGCACCAAGGGCACGCTGCTGTGGATGCTTTCGACCAAAATGCTGCCTGCGGTCGGCGTGCTGGTGCCCATCTACATCCTGGCGCGGGAGACGGGGCTGCTCGATACCCGCATTGGGTTGATCATTATTTACACCCTGATCAACCTGCCGATTGTGGTGTGGATGATCTACAGCTTCTTCAAAGAAGTGCCGAAAGAAATTCTGGAGGCTGATCGCATGGATGGTGCCTCCACATTCCAGGAACTGCGGCACGTGCTTCTACCCCTGGCCCTGCCGGGGATTGCCTCCACGGCGCTGCTGTCGATCATCCTGTCCTGGAATGAAGCCTTCTGGAGCCTGAATTTGACGACGTTTGACGCCGCGCCGCTGACGGCCTTTATCGCGTCATTCTCTAGCCCCCAAGGTTTGTTTTGGGCCAAATTATCTGCCGCCTCGACAATGGCGATCGCGCCCATCCTGATCTTTGGCTGGGTCAGCCAGCGACAGCTGGTCCGAGGTCTCACCTTTGGGGCCGTCAAGTAAATCAATTCAATCCCCGTAGGGTGGGCACTGCCCACCATTTAACTTCGTAGGTTGGTGAAGCACCAGCGTAACCCAACAAACCCAGGCCAGCGTTGGGTTCCACTCCGTTCCACCCAACCTACAGGAATCCACTTAACTTCGCTGAATTTTTCAAGGTGAGCATCCCATGGCAACCGTCACGTTAAGAGACATCCATAAAACCTACGTCGATCACGAGGTGATCAAAGGCGTTGACCTAGATATCAACGACCAGGAATTCGTCGTCTTCGTCGGCCCCTCCGGCTGCGGCAAATCGACTCTGCTGCGCATGATTGCGGGGCTGGAAGACATCACCTCCGGCGACCTGCTCGTCGATGGCGAGCGCATGAACGATGTGCCCCCCGACAAGCGGGGACTGGCGATGGTGTTCCAGACCTACGCCCTGTACCCGCACATGACCGTGGCCGAAAACATGGCCTTCAGCCTGCGCCTGGCGGGGGTTTCCAAAGAGCGGCGGATGGAGCGGGCGCGGGAAGTCGGACGCATTCTACAGCTAGAGCCCCTGCTCGATCGCAAGCCCAAGGCTCTCTCGGGTGGACAGCGGCAGCGGGTGGCGATCGGTCGTGCCCTCGTCCGCAATCCCAAAGTATTCCTGTTTGATGAACCGCTGTCCAACCTGGATGCGGCCCTGCGGGTGCAGATGCGGATCGAGCTGTCGGGCCTGCACGAAAGCCTGCAATCCACCATGATCTATGTCACCCACGACCAGGTGGAAGCCATGACCCTGGCCGACAAAATCGTGGTGCTGCAGGGGGGCGTAGTCGAGCAGGTGGGCTCACCTCTAGAGCTGTACCACCATCCCCGCAACCTGTTTGTGGCCGGGTTCATCGGCTCGCCCAAGATGAACTTCATGTCGGTGCAGACCGTCGGCGTGCAGGATTCGGGTACCACCGTGCGGCTGCCTGGGGATGCCACCGTGACCGTGCCGGTGCAGCCCAGATCCCTGTCGGCAGGCGATCGCGCCACCCTGGGCGTGCGCCCCGAACACCTCCGCATCGATGCCAACAACCCCACCCTGATGGGCGAAGTGCTGGTGGTTGAGCGGCTGGGCGGCGAGACCTACCTCTACGTCAAGATTGCCGGGGGCGACACCTTCATCGTGCAGACCGATGGCGACAGTCGGGCCAAAGTGCGCGATCGCGTCCCCGTCGCCATCGATGGCAGCCTGTGCCACCTGTTCGACCCCTCAGGGCTGGCGATTCCCAAGGCCGAGCGTCACCACCTCATCACTGTGCAGCACCACCCTGAAGTATCGCTAAAGCAAACCGAAGCACCGCGAGAGCAGACCTATGAACAGCAAAACCAACCCCACCAAATCCCTCGTCAAGCTGAATGAGCGCAACCTCTCCCAGCTGCCCGACTCGGTGCGAGTGCCCCGGTACGATCGCAGCGCCGTCACCCACGGCATCGTCCACATTGGCGTGGGCGGCTTTCACCGGGCGCACCAGGCCCTCTATATGGACAACTACCTGGAGCAAAACCCCGGCAGCGACTGGGCCATCTGCGGCGTCGGCCTGCTGGAATTTGACCAGAAAATGCGCGATGCCCTGCATTCCCAGGACTGTCTTTATACCCTGGTGGAGCGCTCCCCGGCAGGGGACGATGCCCGCGTGATCGGCTCCATCACCCAGTACCTGTTCGCGCCGGACGATCGCGAGGCCGTAATCGCCACCCTGGCCGACCCCCAGTGCCGCATCGTCACCCTGACTATCACCGAAGGCGGCTACTACGTGGTCGAGGGCACGGGCGAGTTCGACATCAACCACCCGACAATTCAGCACGATTTGCAAAATCCCGAGCAGCCCTACGGCGTCTACGGCTTCCTCACCGCAGCGCTAGATCGGCGGCGGCAGCAGGGCATCGCGCCCTTTACCCTGCTCTCCTGCGACAACATCCAGGGCAACGGCGACATGGTGGGCCGCATGCTGACCACCTTCGCCAAACACCAAAACCCCGACCTGGGCCAGTGGATCGAGGAGAACGTCGCTTTCCCCAACTGCATGGTGGACCGGATTACCCCGGCGACTACCCCCGGCGATCTGGAAATGGTGGCCGACCAGTTTGAGGTCGACGATGCCTGGCCCGTGGTGGCCGAACCCTTCACCCAGTGGGTAGTGGAAGACCGCTTCTGCAACGATCGCCCTGACCTGGAAAGCGTCGGCGTGCAGATGACCGACGACGTGCACCCCTACGAGATGATGAAGATTCGGCTGCTCAACACCAGCCACCTGCTGCTGGGCTATCTCGGCTCGCTCAAGGGCTACACCTATGCCCACGAGGCGATGGCCGACGACCAGATCCGCCAGGCGATCGCACACCTGATGGATGAAGTCACCCCCACCCTGCAACCGGTTCCCGGCATCGACGTCAGCCAGTACAAGCAAACCCTGGTGGAACGGTTCTCGAACCCCAAGATTCGCGACCAGCTGGCCCGGCTCTGCCTCAACAGTTCCGCCAAACTACCCAAGTGGGCGCTGGGTTCCGTGCGCGACAAGCTGGAGCAGCAGGGCTCCATCGACTACCTGAGTCTCACCATTGCCGCCTGGTTCCGCTACCTCAACGGCACGGATGATCAGGGCCAGGCGATGGCGATCGATGACCCTATGGCCGATACGCTGACAGAACGGGCGCGATCGGGCCGCGAAGATCCGACTCCGTTGCTCAACCTGACTGAAATCTTTGGCGACCTGCCCCAGTCGTTGCGGTTCGTGGAGACGGTGAC
Source organism: filamentous cyanobacterium CCT1 (assembly GCA_003017855.1). GTDB lineage: Bacteria > Cyanobacteriota > Cyanobacteriia > Phormidesmidales > Phormidesmidaceae > Nodosilinea. The sequence goes on along the minus strand of PYER01000038.1, from coordinate 23,005 downwards.
GGAGTATCTGCACCAGCTCTATGAGGCTGGCACCAAAGCCACCCTGGCCAAGCTGCTTTAGGGTCTTAGCCTATAGAACTAGTCCCTCCGGTTTCCCTAGATTTAGGGGAGCCGGAGAGGCTGCAATACCAAACCCGAATTGCATAACCCCGATTTCAAACAGGCGAATTGCGTAGGGGCAAACGGCGTTTGTCCCACCCAACCGGGGGGTAGCCAAGACGGATTCCGTATAAGTTGAGCTGAGGTTTGTACCGAATTCAAAAACCCCTGACCAAAGCCGAGATTCGTCAAGGCAAGCGACCGTTTGCCCCTACCGGTTGAAGGTATTGCAGCAGTCGATCGAGTTACGACATTCCAAAAGGCAGAATTCTCTTGTAGTGGCATTGCACTGCAATGTTCCTACATCTGACCTGTCCTAACCAGGTTTGCAACATGCAATCAGGATGCGGAGTCTGTGCCTCAATGATTTCGCTCAGGCGGCTGAAACGCCCAACCATTCTGGATTCATGGCGGTGGCATCAAATATATTGTCGGTCTTAAACGGTTCGTACTGACCTGAGTCTGCCACCGCCCTCGTGCGCGACAGCAGCTCCGTCACCTCCTCAGCGCTCAGGGGATTGAACGACTCAGCGGCCCGAATGGCCTGATCTAAAATCTCCATGCTGTCAATGCCCGTGATGACGACCGAAGTCGGCAGGTTGAGGGCATAGTGAAGGCACTCTATGGCAGAGACCACATGACTTTTGAGAATATGCCCATCTGCCATCGATTTCATCCCTAAAACACCGATACTGCGCTCCAGCAGCACCGGTAAAACGTAGTGTTGAAAACTGCGGAAGTGGGCATCCATTACGTTCAAAGGCATCTGCACCGTGTCGAAGTGAAAATCGTGCTGTCGGGCGATTTCTAACATGCGTAAATGCACCAGCGGATCTTTGTGGCCGGTAAAGCCAATGTAGCGAATTTTTCCGGCCTGCTTGGCGTCTCGAAACGCGGCGATCGCGCCCTCTTCGGCAAAAATACGGTCTGGATCTTCCAGCCGAATCACCTCGTGGAACTGCAGGAGATCAATGTGGTCGGTTTGCAGCCGCTTTAGCGACTCGTCAATTTGCTGTGCCGCTGAGGCTTTGGTGCGGCCATCGGCTTTGGTCATTAAAAAGACGCGATCGCGGTAGCCGTCCCGCAGCGCATTTCCCATCCGAATTTCGCTGAGGCCCTCGTTATAATCCCAGCAGTTGTCCATAAAGGTAATGCCGCGATCGATCGCGCTGCGAATGATACGAAGGCTTTCCCGCTCGTCTTTTTGCATACCGATATGAAAACCGCCGAGGCCAATGGCCGAGACCGTTTCCTGGGTACTGCCGAGGGTTCTGTAAAGCATAGTCAGACCATTTCTGCATCAGTCAAGCTAGCCAGAAGAGGGCTAACTACGGTCAGCATAGACCCCTTAAGTTAGAGAAGGCGTCTATCCCTGGGCTTAGAGCTTTTTGTTGCAGATTTCTTATGGCGAATTTAATCTCTAAGCCATAGCCACCGTTATAACTCAGAGATTGGTCGATTTATTGCCTGACCTGCGAATGAGGGCGATCGCTATTGCCATCTGAAAAGCCTGGGTAGCTGCGCTAAATCCAGCAGGTAGTTAATGCCCCAAACGACAATTTCTGCCGCCAAAATTAGCTGTATCCACGCCAGCTCAGGCCTGCCTGCGGTCAGGTCAATCCCTTCGTAGAGCTGCCACAGGCGATAGGGCACGTAGAGGTAGGGCACCATCACCCACACGACGGAGTGCAGCTGTTTCAAGGTTAAAAGTTCTGACAAAATCTGCAGCCCCAGAAGCACAAAGTAGGCCGCAAATACCATCCATACCGCTGGTTCATTGTGCCAAATCGCCCAAACCAAAGCCCCCAAAGGCGGCACAATGCCCAGCACCTGAACGGAACCAAACCAGTATTTAAACCAGCCCGGCAGCGGTTTGGGTAGATCAAAGGGGGCAATATGGCGCCAGGCCCAGCCTGTAATGGCCAAAAACGCGGTGGCAATCCCAAAAAATACGGCGTTTTCTACCAGTAGACGAAGTTCAATAGCCATGGGAAACCAGTCAGATGCCGCCTGAATATAGTTTTTAGTAACCACGTAAGTGATACAACAATCCTGCCTGAATTGGGAAAAACGCGAGGCAAGCGTCTCCTCTGCACGGGCAACATATCCGTTCTAACCTCACAATCCATTTCAAAGGGTAGAAGCCAGCGATCGCCCTTTCTGCCACCCTAAAGAAATTATGGCGACGATGGAGACGACAGGATGAACCTGCTAATTTTTGGCGCAACGGGCGATACGGGTCGCGAGCTAGTCAAGCAAGCATTGGCCCAGGGGCACACCGTCACTGCCTTTTCTCGCCATGCCGATGAGCTAACCGCCGACTTTCCTACCATAAAGACAATCGAGGGGGATGTGACCGATAAGGCCACCGTGGAGAAGGCTGTGCAGGGGCAAGATGCCGTGTTGTCTGCCCTGGGGTCGTCGAGCCTGAAGCGCAGCCCGGCCCTGACGACAGGCGTGAGAAACATTGTCGAGGCCATGGAGCAGTACAACGTGCGCCGGTTGGTTTACCAGTCTTCGCTGGGGGTGGGCGAGAGCCGCAAGCAGGTCGGGTTTTTGGTGCGATACATCATCATCCCGCTGGTGCTGCGCAACGCGATCGCTGACCACGAAGATAAAGAGCGCATTATCAAGCAGAGCAATCTTGATTGGGTAATTGTGCGCCCTGCTGGGCTTACCAATGGCGAACATACGGGCGAATATCGCTCTGGCGAAACGATCGATTTTGGGGCCAAAATTGCCCGTGCCGATGTGGCCGACTTCATGCTGAAGCAGGTCACCGACGACGCCTGCCTGAAGAAAACCCCCGGCGTATCTTACTAACAATCCTGGCCAGCGATCGCCCTAGCCTGTTTTATTCATGAGCCAACTGAAAAGTCTGTCATTCCCGCGGAGGCGGGAATCTACTCTGGAGTAGCTGTTTCCTATGGATTCCCGTGGCCACGGGAATGACAATCATTGATTGCCGATTTCGTGAATAATGCGGGCTAGAGAACGGCGCTAAAGAACGGTGAGGCAGCGCACCGGGGCCAGCCCTGTAGCCAGCCGCCGCCAGCTCAAACCCGCGTCCTCAGAGCCAAAAATCTCGCCCTCGCTGGTACCAAAGGCCACGTAATGCCCCTTAGTAGCCAGGGTGCCCGTGTTGATATTGCTAGACAACCACTCGGGTAGCCCCTGCTCACACTTTTCAAACCCGCCCGGCTGGTGCAGGGGGCGGCGGTAAAGAGCGGCTTTGCTGGTGCGCGGGCCGGTCGAGGCCGACATCAAAATGGTCTCACCACAGAGGGCGATCGCGCGAGCGTAAGGCGCGTGCAGCTGGGCGCGATCGAAGCGCCAGGATTGCCCCCGATCTTCGCTGATGGCGAGCCCCTCGGCGGTAGCCGCCAGCACCCAGTCGGGCCGCTCGGCCAGGGTGCGAACCTCGTGCACATCGGCGTGAAAGTCAATGGTTGGTTGCCAGGTCTGGCCGCGATCGCTAGAGCGCAGAATGCCACCCACGTGCACGTTGACGTAGAGACCGCCGGAGGGACTGACAGCTAGCGATCGCACATCGGGCGGGTCACCCCAGGGCGTATACCACTCGTCGTGCCCCTCAACCGATTCAAAGCAGTTGAGCCGCTCCAGGTCGCCATTCTCTAGGCGAATCAAGCAGGCTCCTGATGTGCCAACTAAAACCCCATCGTCGAGGGGAAGCAGGCAGTTTAGCTCCAGATCATCCATCGCAGCGACTTTGCGCCACGGCTGACCGGCGGCTTGCTGCCAGATCGATCGGCGATCGACAATAGCCCAGCAGCGGTTGGGGCCAACCACCAGGGCCGTAATGTTGTGGCCCTCTAGTACTACCTGCGGCTCGGGGCTGAGCCACACCAGCCCATCGGCGGTTCCGGCTAGCCATTGCGGGCGATCGCTCGGCGATTTGGCCATACCAGCGGGTGTCTCAGTTAACCCAGGCTGGGCTGGGGCCATAGACGGTCGAGCAACATAGTTCATGGTTAAACCTCCAGTGTGAGAGGTGTAGTTCAGAGGCGCTGATCGCTTTTGTGGCTCAGAGTTCTAAGGTATGAAATTTGGCTGGCGATCGCCTCAGCCGCAGGCATGAAATGGCCTTTTTTCTAGCGCTTTCTGGCCTGCATCAACCGTGCCGTCCAGTATAGTGAAAAAGATAAAGCTGACTTTCACCAGCAGGCAATTGGATAGCACCAGGATGCCAACTCCCCAAGACGCCACAGATTACTATGCCGTTCTGAAGGTCAATCGACAGGCCAGCCTGCTAACCATCAAACAGGCTTATCGCAAGTTAGCCCGCCAGCTTCACCCCGACCTCAACCCCAACAATGCGACAGCGGCAGAGCAGTTTAAAGCCCTCAACGAAGCTTACGAAGTGCTCTCAGACCCAGCAAAACGCCGTCAATACGATCGCTACGGTGCCGATTGGAAAAAGGCCGAGAAAGGGTACACGACCACCAGCTACCCTAGCAACAGACAGCAGGACGACTTTGACGATATGGAATTTGGCCGCTTTGGTCGCTTTGAAGACCTGCTTGGCGATCTTTTCGATCGCTACAGCTAGAGCTTGATTTACTTTTTTGGGCTAGAAATTGGGTTCCTCAGCTATTGATAATTGCCCTTCTATCAAAGCCTGCCGTATTTTCTGACGAGAATTTCCAGTTTTGCGAGCTAGGTCAACATTTTTAATTAGATGACTAATGATTGACCTACAGGAAGGGATTAATTGGAATAATTGGTCATTGAATTCTTCATTGAGCTGTTTTGACAGAATTTCAAAGTCTTTAGAAGACAAGGAATAGCCGCCATTATTACTCGAACAGTATTCAAGATCACGACTTAGGTGCTTAACTCGCAATAAGCTAGCTTCTTTATCCGATATGCCCATCTGCGATTTCCACATTCCTCTTTCAGAATCGCTCATTAGCACCATTGGAGCGTCACATCTTAGTACAATGATCGCTGACATAAAAATTGCTGAAGCTGCCAGAAATTTCACTATTTTTGCTCAATTATGCTGATGGAACAGCGATCGCAAGACTTACCCAATAGCAAGGCGTTTATCATGCAGTGGTTTGGATTCGTATTCATTCGTGTTTCGTCATTCAATGCTGCGCATGAAGGTTTTGAGGTACTCATAGTATTTAGGATTTTCGCCTTCAAAGATTTCTTGGCCTCCACCTAGATATGCTCTTGCCAGTTCATCTCTTGCTCTGTCAAGATTGCTTAGCTCAAATAATACTTGTCCTAATCTTAAATGTATAAATGGATTGCCAATTGCTTCTGGACAATACATTGCCTCTTCTAACGCATGTAAAGCATTTGTATAGTCTTTCGCAAGGAAATACGTGTCTCCAACTGCCGTTAGTAACCAAGTGGAGGCTTTATAGTCCTCAAAGGGTTCAGGGATTAAATCAAATGCTTTGTGATACTGCTCAATAGCCTTCAAATATTCCCCTCTCTTTAAATGACTATCGCCTATCTCCGACAACTCACAAATATTTTTATAAATATCATTGTCAATCTCATCATTAGTAGCTTCATCACTACCCATAGCACTATTCCTCTACCGTGGGAGAGCTTGAAACGCCTTTCACCCAGCATCATGCCCGCTTTGTATTAAGTAAGGTCGCGATCGCGCTTACTCCAGTTTTCCCCCAGGCAAAAGAGCCTCCACCATGTAACGGTCGGTTAAGGGGTTATCCAACTTTAATCTTTCAAAGCCACTATAGGCTTACACCCCAGTACAGCGGTGCTCTCTGGGGTTAACAGCCGGGTGCAATTGAGACAATTTCCGAGTTTTAGTCTGCCAGGATCCCTAGAGACCACCATCGCTATGTGCCGACGGTAAAGATTCCGGAATTTGGCGGGCACCCTGGGTAGGTTAGAACTAAATCGCACCGTCGCTCAAAGGTTGGAGAGCCTTATGAAGAAAGCCATCTACTGGTTGATGGGTGAAAAAGCTGGCCGCACCATTGTCGGCACCTGGAACTGGCTGTGGGGTATTCCTGTCGAGTCGGGCGGCAAGGTAGCCGTGTCAGTAGCCGAAGAGTCGCTCCAGTCAATGCAGGAGTCAGTGCAAAAGCTGGCCGGGGCCGTGGCGATGCAGGTAGGGTCTTACGAGCGGGCCAAGAAAAAGTACGAAGAAAAAGCCCAGGAATTGAGAAAGTGTGAGCAGCAGGCAGCCCTGGCCCAAAAGTCGGGCAACGAAGACGCCGCTCGCCTGGCGATGACCCGAGCCATTCAAATTGAGCAACTCTTACCCCAGCTCGAAAGCCAGGTGCAGCAGGCCGAGAAGTTTGTCAACGCCTCTAAAGACAAGCTCAACCGTGAGCGGCTCAAAATCGAGCAGTACAAGACCGACATGCAAAACATGAAGGACCTGGCCGAAATCAACAGCGCGCTCGAATCGATCGCAAAAGTCAACAACGAGTTCGACATCGGCTCGGCCCGTTCCTCCTTTGAGGCCGCCAAGAGCGCGGTAGAGGGTCGTCACCTGCGCAGCAACGCCCTGGCCGAAATGTCGGAAAACCCCAACGAAAAGCTGGCCGCCGACCTCGATCAGATGACCATCGACGACGAGGTCTCGCGCCGCCTGCAAATGCTCGAAGGCACCACCCCTAAAGAACTGGCGGAGTAGCGTATGACAAACGACAACCCTTCCGTAAAGCGCAGCGGGCCGCCGCCGATTGTGTTTATTTTGCTGCTGCTAGGTCTGATTGGCGGCGCCTACTGGTTCTTTGTGCGACGGCCCCAATCGGCTACGGTAGCCCCTCCCGGCGTCGAAGCACCCCAGCCAGGTACCCTGGATGCCTCAGCGGGGACAGCCGCCAACTTTTCGCTCCAGCCCAGCGTGCCGGCGGGTACAGTCGTCACCATTGACGGCTCTACCAGCATGGCCCAGCTGAACGCCGCGCTCAAGGCTGGGTTTGAGCAACAGTACCCCGGTTCAGTAGTCAACGTGGCCGCCGCTGGCTCAGAGAATGGCATTCAGGCTCTGCTCGTGGGGGCGGTGGATGTGGCCGCCTCGTCGCGCCCGCTGACGGCCCAGGAGCAGAGCCAGGGACTGGTGGCCGTGCCCGTAACTGACGATCGCCTGGCGCTGGTCGTTGGTAACAACAACCCCTATAAACGTGGGCTATCGACCGGGCAGGCCGCCCAAATTTTTCAGGGGCAGCTCACCAACTGGGCCACCCTGGGCGGCGCCGATGCAACCATTCGGGTGCTCAATCGCCCCTCGGTGAGTGGCACCCACGTCTCTTTCAGAGAAATGGTGCTGGGCGGCGGCGAGTTTGGCACCACCCCCAATATCACCACCCTGGCCCGCGATGCCACGACGCCTATGCTGCAACAGCTCGGCACCGACGGCATTGGCTACGCCACCTTTGCCCAGGTAGCTGACCAGCAGACCGTACGGGTCGTCCCCATCGACGGGCTGACGCCAGAAGCGCCTAACTACCCCTTCCAGCGCCAGCTCTACTACGTCTATCGCGACGCCAATGCCCCAGAGGTGCAGTCGTTTTTGGGCTACGCGCTATCGCCCCAGGGCCAGCAGGCGATCGCCACTGCGGGCAGCTGAGGTCAACTTTGGATATTGGATTGCCGATTTTGGATTGAGATCAGCACTGGCGCTGCAAATCTAAAATCGCAAATCCAACATCCCTCTAGCGCTGATACCAGGCCGCCAGCGCCAGGGCTAGTCCATCCGCCGCATCGTCAGGGCGGGGAATGCGCTCTAGACTCAGCTCTCGGGCCACCGCCTGCTGCACCTCTGCCTTGTCGGCGTTGCCGTAGCCGGTCAGCGCCTGCTTCACCTGGGCTGGGGTAAACTCTACAAAGGGCAGGCTGTGCTGGGCCAGCACCAGCATCACCACCCCCCGCGCCTGGGCCACCAATATAGTGTTACCCATGCGGTAAAAAAAGAACTTCTCGATCGCGACCAAATCGGGCTTGTACAGCTCCAGCAGGTTGTGCAGATCGGTGTAGATGGTGCAAAGGCGATCGCCCACCGGAGTTTTGGCGGGCGTTTCAATCACCCCAAAATCGACCACTGAGGCTTCAGCATGGGTACCAGAGGCCGGAGGGGCCGAGAGATCGGCCCCGTCAATCACCCCAAACCCCAGAATGGCAAGCCCTGGGTCAAGCCCGAGAATGCGCTGACCCACAGGAATGCTTAGCGTGCCCCCACCGGCTGACGACCGTTGACCGCCGCTTCGTCGGGGTCGGCCAGGCCAAACACTTTGCAGAATACTTTTTCGACTTTGTAGCCCGAGTCGATGCTCTCCAGCGGGTCTTTGCGCAGGCGGTGGCGCAGGCAGAGCACAATCACCCGCTTGATGTCGTCGAGGGTGACTTCGGTGCGGCCCTCGTAGGCGGCGATCGCCTTGGCAGCCCGATTGGTGACAATATCGCCCCGCAGCCCGTCCACATCCAGTTCGGCGCAGACTTCGGATATGCGTACCCGGTCCTCATAGTCGAGGGTGACCGAGGGCAGGCGCTTTTGGGCCTCGACCAGCTTGGCCTGGAGGGCTTCCTGCTCGGCCTGGTGATTGGCCAAGTAAGTGGCGGGGTTAGCGTCAAACTCCGAGCGCTGCTCCACAATTTGCACCCGCAGCTCGGGGTCGCGCACGGTGCGAATTTCAGCGTGCATACCAAAGCGATCGAGCAGCTGGGGCCGCAGTTCGCCCTCCTCAGGGTTGCCGGAGCCCACCAGCACAAACTGGGCCGGGTGGCGAATAGAGATGCCCTCGCGCTCGACGGTGTTCCAGCCCGAGGCGGCGGAGTCGAGCAGCACATCCACCAGGTGGTCGTCGAGCAGGTTGACCTCATCGACGTAGAGAATGCCGCGATTGGCCTTGGCCAGCAGGCCCGGCTCAAAGGCTTTAACGCCCTCAGACAGAGCTTTTTCAATATCAATGGTGCCGCAGACCCGGTCTTCGGTGGCCCCCAGGGGCAGGTCGACCATGGGCACTTTTTTGAGCGCTACGGGCAGGTCATCCGTGCCGCGCTCGGCCCACACATCGCGATCCTGGGGTGAACGGCTGAAGGGGTCATCGGCCACGACCTCAATTTCGGGCAGCAGATCGGCCAGGGCGCGAATAGTAGTGGATTTGCCGGTGCCGCGATCGCCCATGATCATCACCCCGCCAATTTTGGGGTCGATGACGTTCAGCAGCAGGGCCAGCTTCATATCGTCTTGGCCAATCACGGCGGTGAAGGGAAATACCGCGCGGCGGGCGGGGGCAAAGGTGGCCGAGGAGGTCGCAACAGTAGAATTCACAGGCGTTTCAAAGATGACGGCAAAATTTTAGAGTAAATTCCATTGTGCCATAGTCCTTACCGTCCTTTGGCTGAAGCTGGTTAAAGAGAGGATTCTACAGGCAAGGTTAGGGGCGATCGCGCCGTAGGTTTCCCTTGCTGTTGAATGGGGTTCATAAGGCTGGGGCGTGGCTTTCTCCCTTTGGGAGACGCAGGGCGAACGACTCCGCTCAGCCACCAGTTTTGCGCTTCGACTCCGCTCGGCCACAGACTCCGTGCTTCGACTTCACTTAGCCAACGGTTCTACTCAGCCGATAATTTCGCGTGCGTTCCCCTTAGGTAAAGGGAACGCACGGCGGGATCAGAGTGCCAGGAGCTGATCTAGGGCGTCTAGCGCTTCACACTTGGGCGATGGGGGGGGCGATCGCCTCTCTGAGCGACCGCCTGGGGCAGGCAGAGTTCTGCCGTAGCCCTGCGGAGCGCTTGCGTGAGCGACAAATTCACCCATGTCAGCAGGACGACTGTAGAGGTAGTCGTCGCAGTAGCGGCGAAACACGGCCTCAACAGCGGCGCGGGCGTTTTTAAGGCCCCACTCGGCGGCGATGCGATCGGCTTTTTCGAGCACATCCTGGCTGAGGCGAACTTTGTTGTCCTGCCGGGTCGTACCGGATTTCACTTGGTGGTCATGCATAGTTGAGTATCCCCGGTCATCAAAAACAAGCCACGAACGTTGGCAAACTGAGGGTCGCCCATGACGGCGAACAGGTCATGCCCCTGAAGGCGATCGGCAATCAGGTGGGAACCGCCGCCGGTCACCAAAAAGCGAGTGACCCTCGGCATGTAGGGGGTGTACTGGGCTTTTACGGTTTGGAAAATGCCCTTAAACCACGGATCGAGGTACTCGTCGAGCCAGTCGGCCCAGGCCAAGCCGGTGTCGGCATAGGCGTGGTCAAAGCGAAAGCCATCCATGACGATGCAGGGGTCGGCGCTGCTACCCAAGTGATCGGTGAGGCGGTGGTCGAAGCTAATGGCGGTGGCCAGTTCGTAGGTGCCGCCGCGATCCATGATGTTTTCGTCAATTACTTCGCCGTCGGCATCTACCAGTCGGGTGAGCCAGGTGCCGCCGCCGATATCGACCACAATGGTGTAGCCCTGACTGGGGATAATGCCCTGGGCCTTGGCATAGTGGTAGGCGCCCATGCCTTCGCGGTCCACCTCGACCGATTCCACATTGACGCGAAACTCAACTTCGTTGCGGACGAACTCGTGGACGCCAAGCAGCTGAGCCTGAATGTCTTCGCCGTTGCGGGCCGGGTCGGGGGTAGAAACGTGAAGATTGAGGCTGTAGTCGGCTACGTCGCCGGGCAGGGGTTCCAGGCAGGCATAGAGGTGCAGCTTGGCCAGTTCCACTTTGTTTTCAATCACGGTTTGCTGCTGACGGCGATACTTATAGGCCTGGGCACCGAAGTGGTAGCGACGGCCATCGGGCAGCTCGATTAGAGGAGAAGCCTCGGAGAAGCTGACGGCATCGCGCCCCTGGGGGAGCTGGTAGCGCACCGAGCGAATGGCCTTGGGATGACCGCTGCCGGTAAAAAATTTGAGGTCATAGTTGCCGGCATCGAGGGCGAGCACGGGGGTAGTGCTTGCCGTTTGGTTGCCGCGAGCCTTGGCCGAAGACCGAGTCGCACCAGCGGCGGAGCGGCTGCGGGGGGCGGTAGTCGTGGTCATAGGAAACTCTCGTGGGGGTATCAGGACAGCGGGGTTTTGGGTTACCGTTTTGACCGTGGCCCAGGCGTCAGAGATAGGGCGATCGGGAACGGTTGTACCCATAAGTACGCATGCACCAATACTAATGCACCTGTACTGTTCTGGCAAGAGCGTGTTTTAGAACCAGGGCGTTGTTGCCCTGTCGGTCATTCGGCTGTGGGTTGACAGCTTTAAAGATGCGATCGCAGCGCCAGGCGCTTAGGCCGTTCAAACCTTCCCACTGCTCAGGGCTACCCCCCCTGCTTCCAATTGAGCAGCGGAGATCTGAGCGTTAAGCCCAGCCTATGGGGATCATCAAAAACTACTATCGTGTTGCAAGTCACATTCCGTCACAAACTTTCCTGATCCCCCTTGTCAAGCGGTACCCTCAGGCTCACACTGTAAATGTGCAACAGAGTGGTGTAAAACAGGCCAGTTTGTGGGGCTTATCGAGGAAAACTTGTGAAATCAGTTCTGGCTATCATTCTCGGTGGCGGTGCCGGCACCCGCCTCTATCCATTAACTAAATTTCGGGCTAAGCCAGCGGTTTCTCTGGCAGGCAAATACCGTCTAATTGATATTCCCGTTAGCAATTGCATCAACTCAGACATCAATAAGATCTATGTGCTAACCCAGTTCAACTCCGCCTCGTTGAACCGGCACATTAGCCGCGCGTACCAATTTTCGCAGTTTACCGAAGGTTTTGTCGAAGTCCTGGCCGCCCAGCAAACGCCCGAGAGCCCCAGCTGGTTTCAGGGCACCGCCGACGCCGTGCGCAAGTACCTGTGGCTGTTTGACTCCTGGAATGTAGAAGATTTCATCATTCTGTCTGGGGATCACCTCTACCGCATGGACTACAGCCTGTTCGTGCAGCGTCACCGAGCCACCAATGCCGACATCACCCTGTCAGTGGTGCCGATTGGCTACAAGATGGCGTCTGACTTTGGCCTGATGAAAGTCGACGGCACCGGACGCGTGGTTGACTTCAGCGAAAAGCCCAAGGGCGAAGCGCTGGAGCAAATGAAGGTCGACACCACCTCCCTGGGGCTCAGTCCTGAACAGGCGAATGAGAAGCCCTTTATTGCATCAATGGGCATCTACGTCTTCAAAAAGCAGGTCTTAATCGATCTGCTGCGCAAAAACCTTGACCAGACCGACTTCGGCAAAGAGATTATTCCGGCCTCATCGAAAGACTACAACGTGCAGGCGTACCTCTTCGACGGCTACTGGGAAGACATCGGTACCATCGAAGCCTTCTACGAGGCCAATCTGGCCCTGACCCAGCAGCCCCACCCCGACTTCAGCTTCTACCACGAAGACGCGCCCATCTACACCCGCGCCCGCTACCTGCCGCCCAACAAGCTGCAGGACTGCCACATTACTCAGTCAAGTATTACCGAGGGCTGCATTCTTAAAAACTGTCGCGTGCACCATTCGGTGGTGGGCCTGCGCCAGCGCATCAATGCCGACTGCGTAATCGAAGACTCGCTACTGATGGGGGCCGACTACTACGAGCCCCTGTCCGAGAGCAGCCAGCACCTGACCCGAGGCAAAATTCCGATGGGCATTGGCGAAGGCTCGGTGATTCGTCGTGCCATCATCGACAAAAATGCCCGCATCGGTCGCAACGTGCAGATCGTCAACAAAGAGAACGTGCAGGAGGCCGAGCGCGAAGACCTGGGCTTTTATATTCGCAGCGGCATTGTGGTCGTGCTGAAGAATGCGGTGATCCCTGACGGCATGATTATCTAATGCCGGGTATGCGGTGACGCACGCTCCAATTCCTGTGCCCTTGTTGATGCTGGTGGGTGTTCCCGGCAGCGGCAAGTCAACCTGGGCCAGGGATTTTGTCATGGTTTATCCTCGCTACCGTATTGTCTCTACGGACAGTATCAGGGCAACCCTCTACGGCAACGAGACCATTCAGGGCGAATGGCGGCAGGTCTGGTACCAGGTTTTGGCCCAGTGGCACGAGAGTATTGCGGCTATCCAGCGGGGCGAGCTGGACGGGGTGATCTACGATGCCACCAATGCGCGGCGGCGAAACCGGCGAGAGGCGATCGCCGTCGCCCGCCAGATCGGCTTTGCCCCCATTGTTCTAGGTTGGTTTGATGTGCCGCTGAGTCTGGCTTTGGAGCGCAACCGGGAGCGACCGCGCCAGGTGCCCATTGATATCGTCGCGACTATGCATCGCCAACTCCAGGGCGCACCACCGTCGGTCGCCGAAGGGGTCGATCAGGTTCTGATTTTGCAGCCAAGTTCGTATCCTAAATCACTCTTTTCATCCTCCGACCCGCTACGCTAATGCCTGGGGATCGCGGAGTTGTCCAGGGCTAGCCGCTTTGGGGTTCGCACCACCTCAAAACGTTATTGGGTTTGCTATGAACGCTCGCGCCGTCGCCGCCGCTGGTCTATGTCTGCTGCTATTTACCGGGTGTCGTTCGGCCCAGAGCCCGCCCCAAACCGAGACCGGCGCCGAAACCGAGACAGCCGCCAGCGACGACACGCTACGCCTGCTCTACTGGCAGGCTCCCACCATTCTCAACCCCCACTTTTCGAGCGGCTTCAAAGACTCCGAGGCCAGCCGCATTACCCTAGAGCCCCTGGCTAGCTTTGACGCCGACGGCAACATGGTGCTGTTTTTGGCCGCCGAAGAACCCAGCCTCGACAACGGTGGCGTCGCCGCCGACGGCACCTCCGTCACCTGGAAGCTCAAAGAGGGCATTACCTGGTCAGACGGCACCCCCTTCACCGCCGAGGATGTGGCCTTTACCTACGAATTCATCGTTAACCCCGATGTGGCCACCGTTAATGCGGGCACCTATGAGCTGGTGGAAAGCGTAGAAGCTGTGGATGACACCACCGTTCGAATCACCTTCAAGGAGCCCAACCCGGCCTGGTATCTGGTCTTTACCGGTACCGAGGGAATGGTGCTGCCTAAGCACATGTTTGAAGCCTACAACGGCCCTAATGGCCGCGAAGCCCCCGCCAACCTCATGCCCGTGGGCACTGGCCCCTACCGAGTCACCAGCTTTACCCCTGGCGATGTAATTGTCTACGAGGCCAACCCCAACTACCGCGCCGCCGACCAGCTGGCCTTCAGCCGGGTCGAACTCAAGGGCGGCGGCGATGCCACTTCGGCGGCGCGGGCGGTGCTGCAAACCGGCGATGTCGACTACGCCTACAACCTCCAGGTCGAGGCCGCTGTGCTTGAACAGCTGGAGGCCGCTGGACAGGGAGAGGTGGTCACCAACTTTGGTTCTCTCGTCGAGCGGATTATCTTTAACTTCACTGACCCCAATCAGGCCACTGCTGACGGAGAAACCTCCAGCGTCGAGTTTCCGCACCCGTTCTTTAGCGACCCGCAGGTGCGCCAAGCGGTCAATTTGGCCATCGATCGCGACACTATTACCAATCAGCTCTACGGCCCCACCGGAAAGCCCACGACCAATTTTCTGGTCGCCCCTAGCCCCTTTGTCTCCGACAATACCAGCTATGACTACGACCCCGATGCCGCGGCCCAGCTACTAGATGCCGCTGGCTGGGTCGATAGCAACAGCGATGGTACCCGCGACAAGGACGGACAAGAATTGCAGGTTGTGTTTCAAACCTCCGTGAACCCGGTCCGCCAGAAAACTCAGGAAATTGTCAAGCAATCTCTGGAGCAAATCGGCATTGGTGTCGAGCTAAAGAGCATTGATGCCAGCGTGTACTTTTCGGGTGACCCCGCCAGCCGCGAAACCCTCGAACGCTTCTCAGCCGATCTGCAAATGTTTGCCACCGGCAATACCAACCCCGACCCCGGCAGCTACCTGCAAACCTACACCTGCGACGAGATTGCCCAAAAGGCCAACAACTGGTCTGGCAGCAACTACGCCCGCTACTGCAACCCCGAGTTTGACGCCCTCTGGCAGCAGGCGGCAGCCACCTTAGACCCTGAAGAACGGGAAGACCTGTTCATTCAAATGAATGATCTGTTGATTAACGAAGCCGCAGTACTGCCCATAGTGCACCGCGCTGATGCCTCTGGCGTTAGCAACCGTCTCACCGGCATTGACCTCACCCCCTGGGATCTCGGCACCTGGAACATTGCTGACTGGAGCCGCCCCTAGCCATGCCCGAAATTCGCTTCCAAATCCAGTGGCCTGATGGCAGCCAAGACACCTGCTACTCCCCCTCCCTGGTGGTCAAGGACTACTTCGCCCCGGCTACGACCTATCCCCTGACTGACTTTGTGGCGCGATCGCGCACCGTTCTGACCATTGCCAGCGATCGCGTGCAGGCGAAGTACGGTATGCCCTGCGGCCTGGCTTTGGGGCAGCTACGCCAGATTGAAGCCACCGCCAGCCGCTATGAGCACCTGCCCTCCCCCACAGTGACGGTGCTTCAGTTTTTGGAATAATTGGGGCTGAGAAAAAAATTGTTGTTTGATTGACAAAAGCCCCCCCAGGACGCAATATAGAGATCGCCCAACGCAAGGGCCTGTAGTTCAATTGGTTAGAGCACCGCCCTGTCACGGCGGAAGTTGCGGGTTCGAATCCCGTCAGGCCCGTTTTAGTTCCAAGTCCACCCGCAACTTCCGTCGTTCCGTCGGTAGTTGCGGGTATGGGCAACGCCCAGGCTGCGCCTACGAATCCCGTCAGGCCCGTTGATAAATTAAAAAACTATTGAGGCCAGGATAGTTATCCTGGCCTCAATAGTTTAGTTTTTAGGCAGGGCGGTCATTTCAGAACCGGAGGGTTAGACTAATGAAAAGCCTATCCGGTATCTGAAGATACTAGCCCTGGGTATAGTCTCGCCGAGTTAACCGTCTATGTCCCCACGTTTTTTTAGTCAGCAAAAGTCCCCTCGCGCTGGTGCCGCCGCCACCGGTTTGGTAACGGTTGGCTGGGTTCTGCTGCAAAGCCTGATGCCGCTGCCCCCTGCCCTGGCCCAAGCTGGGACTGAAGCTGAAGGGCTCACCTACGGTCAGTTTTTAGAAAAAATTGAGCAGGGCGAGGTGGAGCAGGTTGACCTAGACGAAACGCGGGGCATTGCCTACGTGACGCTAGAGGGCGATGCCGAAGACGCCGAACCCCAGCAGGTGGCCCTATTTTCGGGCGAGCGCAATGCCGAGTTGATTCGCCGCCTGCGGGCCAACGATGTCGATGTTGAAATTCGCGATTCGTCGGGCAGTGGAGCGCTGGCCTGGTTAGCCACCAACTCGCTGCTGGCCCTCATTTTGATCTTTGGTTTGCTGATGCTGCTGCGGCGATCGGCGTCGGGGGCCGGTAACGCCATGAGCTTTGGCAAGTCAAAGGCACGCTTTCAAATGGAAGCCAAGACTGGCGTTGTGTTTGACGATGTGGCGGGCATCGAAGAGGCGAAGGAAGAACTGCAAGAGGTAGTGTCCTTTCTGAAAAGTCCGGAGAAATTTACCGCCATTGGCGCCCGCATTCCCAAAGGCGTGCTGCTGATTGGTCAGCCCGGTACGGGTAAAACCCTGCTGGCTAAGGCGATCGCGGGTGAAGCCAGCGTTCCCTTCTTCAGCATTTCGGGCTCAGAATTTGTCGAAATGTTTGTCGGCGTCGGCGCTTCCCGCGTGCGCGACCTATTTCGTAAAGCTAAAGAGAACGCCCCCTGTATTGTCTTTATCGATGAAATTGATGCCGTCGGTCGCCAGCGGGGTGCGGGCATTGGCGGCGGCAACGACGAGCGTGAGCAGACCCTCAACCAGCTGCTCACCGAGATGGATGGCTTTGAGGGCAACAGCGGCATTATCGTGATTGCGGCCACCAACCGGGTCGATGTGCTGGACATGGCGCTGCTGCGGCCGGGCCGGTTTGACCGCCAGGTGGTGGTTGATTTGCCCACTTACAAAGGGCGGCTGTCGATTTTAGAGGTTCACGCCCGCAACAAGAAGATTGAGCCCGAGGTTTCACTGGCCGCCGTGGCGCGCCGCACTCCTGGATTTTCGGGGGCAGAGCTGGCCAACCTGCTGAATGAGGCCGCCATTCTCACCGCCCGTCGCCGCAAAGACGCGATGGGCATGGTCGAGATTGAAGATGCGATCGATCGCATTACCATTGGTCTCAGCCTCACTCCGCTGCTCGACAGCAGCCGCAAGCGCATGACCGCTTACCATGAGGTCGGCCACGCCCTGCTCACCACCCTGCTCACCCACTCCGACGAGCTGAACAAGGTGACGATTATTCCGCGATCGGGCGGGGTAGAAGGCTTTACCCAGTCGCTGCCCAATGAAGACATCATCGACAGCGGTCTCTACACCCGCAACTGGCTGATCGATCGCATTACTGTAGCGCTGGGGGGCTTTGCCGCCGAGGCCGAAGTCTTTGGCGACGACGAAACCTCCACCGGAGCCAGTGGCGACATTCAGCAGGTCACCAACCTGGCCCGTCAGATGGTGACCCTCTACGGCATGTCTGAGCTTGGCCCCGTGGCCCTGGAGAGCATGGATAACCAGGTCTTCCTGGGCCGCAACCTGATGCCCCGCAACGAGGTATCGGAGGAAATGGCCAGCAAAATTGACGCTCAGGTGCGCGGTATTGCCCTGAATTGCCTCGATCGCGCCCGCACCCTGCTGCGCGAACATCGGGTTTTGATGGATCACCTGGTGGATGTGCTGCTGGAGCGCGAAACGGTCGATGGCGAAGAGTTTCGCCAGATTGTCAGTCAGTACACTCAGATTCCTGAAAAGTTCCTTGTCAAAGCTGGCTAGTGCAGCGTCAAAGCTAAGCATTAGCTGTCGTAGGGTGTTATCCAACGCGCCGCAATGCATCCCGAGAAGTCTAGGCTGCCACTTTGGCTGTAGAACCCTGCTGTCTGTTGCTAATCTCAGCCGCTGTGGTTGACAGCACCGCTTACGATCTAACGTAGGCGGTGCTGTTACGTTTCGCGTAAACCCCCTATTTTGCGGGCCTCTCTCTCCTTAGAAAGACCCATCTCTTCAAAATCTATACCCTGCTTCTACTTCTGAAGAACGATTCACGACCGGGGGAAAAACCGGTAAAAAGGTGAAGCTCTGGCCCGCAGCCGTTGCTACACAACGCTTGCCTCTATCAGGGCCAACTTCTCTTCCGATTAGGAGACTGATGATGAAATCTTTTGCTTTGTCTTGGGTTCGTAAGGCTGCGATCGCGTTGGCCTGCGTACTGGTCTTGTTAACTGCCACCCCTGCGGCTCTGGCTAACAGCAGCACCCCTAGCCGTCCAGACGAAGGTACCGCACCGCTCAACGGCATCTACAGTGAAGCTGAAAAGTCTGTACGGCCCGAAAATGCCCTTGATGGCGACAAGATGATCGATCGCGCTAACAAAGGCCTAAACGAAGTACAGCAGAATGCCGATACCCACCAGATGAATCGGCCGGAAAACTCCGACCAGGCTACGGCACCCATGGATAAAATCAAGGACGCCCTCAGCAACATCGTCAACTAAGAGGCTGACCTTTTAGAGCGCTGGCCAATTCGCTGAAGGCAATACTTTTTGTCTTTAGCCAAGACTAGGCTAGTGAACTGGTATGTAGCTATCGCCCAGGGGTTTCTAATGAAGACCGTATAACCGGCGACGCCTAAAACAAAACTGACCCATGCCGTTGGCCGGGGGTAGCACGGTACACTAAGAGAGTTTTCTCTCAACCTTAGCTGCTCTGTCCAGCGGTATTTTCTTTTTCTATGGCACTTGCGATCGCAGACCTCATCTCCAAACTTGAAGCCTGGGCCAACCCTGCCTGGCAGGAAAGCTGGGACAACTGCGGCTGGCAGGTGCAGCCCGGCATTCTTGACCAGCCTGCCCAGGTGCTGGTCTGCCTCACCCCAACCCTGACAGTCATGGCCGAAGCCCTCAAACTGCGCGAGCAGGGCACAGGCGTCAACCTGATTTTGGCCCACCACCCGCTGATTTTCAGCCCGCTTAAGGCCGTCACCCAGGGCGACCCGGTGGGGGATATGGTGCAGCAGGCGATCGCCCACGGCATTGGCATCTACACTGCCCACACCAATTTTGACCAGGTGCAAGACGGCACCGCCGACCTGCTGGCTCAGGTGCTGCACCTGCAAAATTCAGAACCCGTGGTGCCGACCCAGGCCGGGTTGGGCTACGGGCGGGTGGGCGACCTGACCCCGGCAATGAGTCTAAAAGAGCTGCTAGATCTCATTCAGGCCAAGCTCTCGCCGCCGCGCGTGATCTACTCGCCTGCGGCTGACCTGAGCCAAAAAATTGATCGACTGGCGGTTTTAGGCGGGGCTGGAGCCAGCTTTATGGCGGCGGTAGCCAAGACTGGAGCCCAGGCCTACCTGACCTCCGACTGCAAGTTTCACCAGTTTCAGGAAGGGCGCGATCGCGGTATCGTGCTCATTGATGCGGGCCACTACGCTACCGAACGCCCCGCCTGCGATCGCCTGGTTGAGATTGTGCGGCAGTGGGGTGCCCCCTGGGCGCAGCTCAGCGACCAGGATGAAGACTTTCGCCAGTTTTGGGGCTGAGGTCGCCTACAACTCCTACTTACGAAAAAGGGGATGCCCAGTAGACATCCCCTTTTTCGTGGACAAAGCAGGTTCTAATCTGAACTACACAATCGACGCCATGCTGACATCGTTGGTGGCCAGCAGTTGTTGCAGCTCTTCCGAATCCACGGTTTCTTTGTCAACCAGCATCGTAGCTAGCTGATCGAGCACGTGGCGGTTCTTGGTCAGCACCTGCTTGGCGCGGGTGTAGGCCTGATCAACCAGTCCACGCACTTCGGCGTCGATGGTGGCGGCGGTTTCTTCAGAGAAGTCGCGCTCGGCGGCAATATCGCGGCCCAGGAACATGTTGCCCTGCTGACGACCGAGGGCCACCGGCCCGAGCTTGTCGCTCATGCCAAAGCGGGTGACCATCTGGCGGGCGACGCGAGCCACCTGCTGCAGGTCGTTGGATGCGCCAGTTGTAACTTCTTCCTCACCAAAGATGATCTCTTCGGCGATGCGGCCACCGAGGGCGACAGCCATCTGATTCTGCAGGTAGGAACGGGAGTACAAACCCGACTCTAGGCGATCTTCGCTGGGCGTGAACCAGGTCAAACCACCGGCACGACCGCGAGGGATGATGCTGATTTTCTGCACTGGGTCGTAGTCAGGCATAAGCGCACCGACCAAGGCGTGACCAGCTTCGTGGTAAGCAACCAGCTCTTTGCGCTTTTCGCTCATGACGCGGTCTTTCTTCTCAGGGCCGGCCAAAACGCGATCGATCGCATCGTTGACCTCGTCCATTGAGATTTCGGTCAGGTTGCGTCGAGCGGCGAGAATAGCGGCCTCATTCAGCAGGTTCGACAGGTCGGCCCCGGTAAAGCCAGGGGTACGACGGGCAATCTTCTGCAGATCGACATCTTTAGAGAAGGTTTTGCCGCGGGAGTGAACGTTGAGAATTTCGAGGCGACCAGCGTAGTCAGGGCGATCGACCACTACCTGGCGGTCAAAACGACCAGGGCGCAGCAGGGCTGCATCGAGTACGTCAGGACGGTTGGTGGCCGCAATAATAATGATGCCGGTATTGCCCTCAAAACCATCCATCTCGGTCAGCAGCTGGTTGAGGGTCTGCTCGCGCTCGTCGTTGCCGCCGCCGAGGCCTGCACCCCGCTGACGACCCACGGCGTCAATCTCGTCGATAAACACAATACAGGGAGCGTTGGCCTTGGCCTGCTCGAACAAGTCGCGCACCCGCGAGGCACCAACACCCACAAACATTTCAACAAACTCAGAACCAGAGATGGAGAAGAAGGGCACGCCCGCTTCGCCCGCAACGGCCTTGGCCAGCAGGGTTTTACCGGTACCGGGAGGGCCGACTAGCAGCACGCCCTTAGGAATTTTGGCACCGACAGCGGTAAAGCGATCGGCATTCTTGAGGAAGTCAACGACCTCAGTCAGCTCTAGCTTGGCCTGCTCAATACCGGCCACATCGCCAAAGGTGACCTGGGTCTGGGGCTCCATCTGCACCCGCGCCTTTGACTTGCCAAAGTTCATGGCCTGGTTGCCAGGGCCGCTCTGAGCCCGGCGCAGCACAAAGAACAGCACCCCCAGCAGCAAAATTGGGATCAGCAGGGTGCTAAAGGCCCTTACCCAAACGCTGTCGTCGCTCTGGGGCGTGACGACGATGTCGACGTTGTTGGTTTCCAGGGTGCTGATTAGCTCCTGGTCGTTGGGCAGGTTGACGATCACCTGACCAGTGCCTTCGGGGTCGGTAAAGCGCGCGCGGGTGCGATCGGCGCTAATGCTGACGCGCTCAATCTGGTTGTTTTGTACCGCGTCTAGAAACTGGCTGTAACGCCAGGTCTGGGTTTCGGGACCAGAACCATCAAAAATAGCGGTCGCTAGCGCAATTACTACTACGACCAGCAGGGCGTATAAACCTGCATTTCTCCACCGTTTGTTCACCGGGCTATTGCCTCCACTAACTTCTTGGGATGAACCGTTTCTAAGAAACGGCTCTTTAAGGCTGAATCTTAAACAAGCCGTATTAATTAGAAGGATATTAACTTATGTTAACGTCATCTGTCGGAATGGACCAACTAAACCTGAGTTGGGCCCAGACGGGAGTTTTGCCGGTAGGACATTGGCTGCTCCTGATGCTGGACGCTAATTTTCCCAAAATGCAGCCCGCAAAGCTTCTAGGGCCGGGTGCTGTGGGTTAATTTCCAGTCTACTGCGATCGCTCAAAACTGTGTGAATCGGCACCACCTGCACCCCTGAGTTGCTGTAGGCCAGGGCCTCAAAGCGTTGAACAATGCCCGGCGGCCAGGGGGATTGATTCACCCGCTGTCCCTGCTGCTTGAGATGACTGAGAATATGCAGGCGAGCAATACCGGGCAGTAGCCCTGCCCCCAGGCCGGGAGTGTGCCACTGATCGTTGGCCCAGCCCCAGAGGTTGCCGGTGCTGGTCTCGAGCCACTGACCTCGAGCATCGACCAAAATGGCTTCGCGAGCCCCGTGCTGCTGGGCCGCCTGTAGAGCCAGCCACGCCCCGAGGTAATTGCCGGTTTTGTAGGCGGGCAGGGGGCGCTGGTACAGGTCTCCCTGAGCCACCCAGGCGGTAATGCCGTGGGTCTGCATCTGGTCCAAATCGGCGGGTAGGTTGCGTCCAGTTATCAGCGCCCGACCATCGGGGAGACAGGTGATGCGCAGGATCGAATAGTTCTTTAGCACCAGCTCTGCGCCCTGGCGCACCTGATGCCAGTCGGGGGCAAGCCAGCTAAAGCTTTGTAGCGCCTGGGTTAAACGGGTTTTGTGGGCGGCCCAGAGGGTGAGGGGATGGTCGAGACAGCTGCTGTAGACCCGCAGGGTGGTGAAAACCGTAGCGCCGTAGAGAAAGGCGGGATTGTCAACGGCCAGGGAAATCTCAGTTCCTGAATAAAGCTGTCCGTCGAACCAGTAGGCCATCTGCCCCCTAAAGCCCCTGCTGAATATATTGCAGAATGCCGTTGGCGATCGCTTGAGCCATGGTTTCGCGCCAGGCTGGATCGGCCAGGCGGGGGGCATCCTGAGCGCCGGTGACAAAGCCCACCTCGACCAGGGCAGAGGGCATAGTGGTGGCCCGCAGCACGTAGAAACGGGCCTGCTTGACGCCGCGATCGCGCATTCCTGTCGCCGCCAGCATACTGGCCTGGAGGGCTGCCGCCAGTCGTCGCCCGCTCTCTGACGCGTGGTAGGTCTCAATGCCGTTGACATCGGGGCGGCTGAGGCTAATGGCGTTGGCGTGAATGCTGACAAACAGGTTGGCCTGGGCTCGGTTGGCAATATCGGCCCTGGTTTGCAGATCGAGGGTGGTATCCTCCTGCCGCGTCATGACCACCACGATGCCCTGGGCTTCGAGCAGCGCCGCCACCCGCTGCGAAATCGGAAAAATCACCTGTTTCTCTTGCAACC
>PYER01000326.1 GCA_003017855.1 filamentous cyanobacterium CCT1 | reverse complement strand
ATAGGTGGTAGTGCTTTGCAATTTCACGTCACTACCACTTTCCTAGCTTTGGCTCACCCTATTTGAACAAACTCCAGTGCCAAAGAAACCTGGGTTAAACAGGCTGGGCGATCGCTTTTTTAGCATCTTCGCTCGCCAAGAACTTCTCCAACTCGGTCAGGGCATCGGCATCGACCTTGGTCTGCATAGGGCAGAACTTGGGCCCGCACATCGAGCAAAACTCGGCGGTTTTGTAGATGTCGGCGGGTAGGGTTTCGTCGTGGTACTCCTTCGCCCGCTCAGGATCTAGCGACAGCTCGAACTGTTTGTTCCAGTCGAAGTTGTAGCGGGCGTGGGACATGGCATCGTCGCGATCGCGCGCCCCAGGCCTATGCCGCGCAATATCCGCCGCGTGGGCCGCAATCTTGTAAGCGATTAGCCCCTGGCGCACGTCTTCAGCATTCGGCAGACCCAGGTGCTCCTTCGGCGTCACGTAGCAGAGCATGGCCGCCCCACTCCACCCCGCTAGGGCCGCACCGATGGCCGAGCTGATGTGGTCGTAGCCCGCCGCGATGTCCGTCACGAGAGGGCCGAGCACGTAGAAAGGTGCTTCGGCGCACTCTTCCATCTGCTTTTTGACGTTGTAGTCGATCTGGTCCATAGGCACGTGGCCGGGGCCTTCGACCATCACCTGTACGTCGTGCTCCCAGGCCTGGCGGGTGAGCTGGCCCAGGGTCTTGAGTTCCGCCATCTGGGCGGCATCGGTGGCGTCGTGCAGGCAGCCGGGGCGGAGAGAATCGCCCAGGCTGAAGCTGACGTCGTAGCGCTTGAAGATTTCAATGATGTCGTGGAAGTGGGTGTAGAGGGGGTTTTGCTTGTGGTGGTGCAGCATCCAGCGGGCTAGGATGCCGCCGCCGCGCGAGACGATACCGGTAATGCGATCGCGCACCAGGGGCAAATGCTCAATCAAAATCCCGGCGTGGATGGTCTGGTAGTCGACCCCCTGCTGGGCATGCTTTTCGATGATGTGCAGAAAGTCATCGGCGGTGAGGTTCTCGATGTTGCCATGAACGCTTTCCAGTGCCTGGTAGACGGGCACCGTACCGATGGGAATCGGCGACGCCTGGATGATGGCGGTGCGAATGGCATCCAGATCACCGCCCCCCGTTGACAGATCCATCAGGGTATCAGCCCCGTACTTCACCGCCAGGTGCAGCTTGGCCACCTCTTCATTGATATCCGACGAGTTGGGCGACGCGCCGATGTTGGCGTTGACCTTGCACTTTGAGGCGATGCCGATCGCCATCGGCTCCAGGTTGGGGTGGTTGATGTTGGCGGGGATGATCATGCGGCCACGCGCCACCTCGTCGCGGATTAGTTCGGCGGGTAGGTTCTCCCGCTGGGCGACGTAGGTCATTTCCTCGGTGACAATGCCTTGGCGAGCGTAGTGCATCTGCGACACGTTGGCGTGGCCCTGGCGCTTAGCGATCCATTCTGTTCTCATGGTTTACCTCTGGTGTGGCGCTAGAGGGCTGGCCTGAATAGGGATGAGCTTGGATGGGTAAGACCGAGACTTGTGGAGCGATCGCAGGCAAAGGTCAGCAATTGGCTGAGGCCTTACCTAATGCTCTGGAAAGAGACCCAGAACGCCAATTTACTCGTCGTTTCGGCTAGTTACCGCAAGCAACGCTTTCCTCCGCTGGTATTAACCAGGTCAGGTTCTGAGGGTATGATCTCAGTCCGATGAGTCGGACACCCCTAGCTTGATGGCATCGTACCACTCATGGTTAGGGGCAGCGAAAACTAGTTACGGTTCCTCACAGAGCGCCGACGTTCTACAGTTAGAACGAAGAGAACAGACGGAAGACGAAAAACCCCTTACGGCGAGTTTTCGGCAATTTGAGCTGTCCTGACTCTTTTTTTACTAGCTATGGCTAAATTTGTAGGCCATCTAGCCTAAATCATTCATGAAAGCAGACGTTAAAGGCTGTCATTCCCGCGTAGATGGGAATCCAGTTAGCAGTAGATTGTTCGCCTAGAACTGTTCCTTCGCCTTAAGTATTCCTACAGATAGGTTAAGCGCTAACTAACTTAGTTCCTCAGTGAGAGGAAAGGGCCTGACGCAGTTTCTATGATGCACGTAGTGTTGCCGCAGATTTTTCTGCAAAAGTAGCGACGCTATCAGTTAAGGCTACAAAGCCTCTCTGAGCACAGAGCACAAGACGATAGGGAAGCTAGCTGTCAAAAGCGGAAACGAATTGAGTTCACAGCGAAGAGCAGTCGTGGTCTAGGAATAGATAACTGCCTTTATTTGTCAGTAATAGACAATGCTGCTCTTGCGAAACTATTCTCACGAAAAAACTTTGCTGCATGGAGTATCTTGATATGAATGAGCCGAGCATGAACAGTGAACAAAAATGTGCATTAGCACTGGGAATCATCTTTACCTTGTTGGGAATTGCTGGTTTTATTCCCGCTCTTGTCAATCTGCCTACCGAAGGCATGGGTTCTAGCGTACCGCTAGACGCAAGCTCAATTCCAATTAGCGGCGGGCCTGATTATATGGCTGCTTACCTTAGAGGTTTTGGCTATTTGTTTGGGCTTTTCCCAACTAACCTGCTTCACAACATGGTTCACTTAGCCATCGGTGGCTTTGGTCTGTTTTCGGCTACGGGTAAAGAAGGGGCATTTAGATACAATCGATTCTTTGCGATTAGCTATTTGCTGCTTGCCATTATGGGGTTGATACCGCTTTCCAATACCCTTTTTGGCATCATGCCTATCTTTGGCAACAACGTTTGGTTTAACGCCATAACCGGGGCGATCGCGGCTTACTTCGCCTTTGTCTGGCATCCTAGCCATCCCGAATCGACGGCTCCTTCTACTCAGTAGTCTTCCAATAGCTCTACCATCAGCTGGTGCTACAAACTGGCGCTATAGGCGTCAGGTTTGGTCGCAAGCGCACGGTCAAAAATACCGTGCGCTTGTTTGTTTTTAGAGAGCGTTTGCTGCAAAGCGATGACTGAGAATCTATAGCAGTGGGTCATTCGCCTGGCGCTGTGTATTGGCCACACTATCAGCCGACAGAATGTCGCTCTCACCGTAGGCGCGAATGTCGCGGCTGAGAATGCCGAAGTCAAACGCCTCCGTCTTGCCGCCCTGGGCCTTGAGTTGAATCCAACCGAGGCAGATCAGCGTCGAGACCACAATCGGGGCGGCAAAGCTGACCAGCAGATCGCCTGTAAAGGGCAAGCCATTCCAGGGGCTAAAGTCGGGCCGGGGGAAGAACAGAGCCCCGGCTGCGATCGCCGCCACTGCGCTCCAAAACGCCATCGTCCCCGTCAGCCTTCTGGAATACAGCCCAAATAGCACCGGAAACAGCGCACCGGCGCAGACCAGGTCGGCCAGCAAAAACAGGTACAGCACGTTGTAGCCTCGCGAGGCAATCAGAATTGCGGGGATGCCCACGGCGACCGTCAGCAATCGGGTAATCCGCAGAATGCCGCTGGAGGATCGATTGGGAAAAATCCGCAGCAGGTCGGTGGTAAACACGCTGGCGATACCGTTCAGAAGCGAGTCTAGGCTGCTCATTACCAGGGCCAGCACCAGCACCAGCACCGCCATACTTACCCAGCCCGGCAGCGCCAGCGCCTGAATCAGCGAGAAAAAGGCGCGATCGTCATTAAAGCCAAAGTTCATCGCCAGAATGCCCAGCAGCCCCGCAATCAGCAGCATGGGCAAAATCACCAAAAAGGAGCCCAAAAACGATCGCCGCACCACCTGATCGGTCTTGCAGGCGTAGATGCGCTGCCAGTTGGTCTGGTTAAACATTTCGGCAGCGATCACCGCAATCACCAGCGTGGCCCCAAACTTGATGCCGGGGCCGTTGGACAGCGTGAGCAGCTCTGGTGCAGATTGGGTCACGGGCGCGATCGCATTCCCCCAGCCCCCCAGGGCAAACACCGCAATGCCAAAGCTCAGCAGCAGCAGCGGCACAATCACCGCAAACTGAATCGCGTCGGTAAAGATCGTCGCCGCCAGCCCGCCCACCAGGGTGTAGGCAAACACCGCCACCATCACCAGCAGAGCGGTGAGCCAGAGGGGTACGCCTGCCATGAGTTCGACGGCTTTTGCGATCGCCGTCAGCTCCGCCGCCAGGTACACAAACATGTAAAACACCACAATCGCCAGGGTCAGCCGGTACATGGCATTGCCAAAGCGGTGCAGCACGTATTCGTTCAGCGAGTGGCCCTTAGGCATCAGAAACCGCATCCGCGTGCCCATAAAGGCAAACAGCGCCGCCGGGGTGGCCTGGCCAATGCAGTAGCCGACAATGCCCGCAATGCCGCTGGTGGCCCCCACCTCCGGCGGGCTAAAGAGAATCCACGCGCCCATGGCCGAGGCCACAATGGTCGCCAGGGCCATCGGGGTGCCCACGCTGTTGCGGCTGACCATGTAATCTTCCAGGCTGATAGCGCGGCGGCTGGCCTGGAGCAGCCCCACCAGCGTAAAGCTGGCCACAGTGATCAAGGTAACGGCGATCGCCGTTGCACTAAGCGTCATAAAACAACTCACCTCGTTAGGGTTGGGTGGTTGCTAGAGGCGGCTGCTTTAGAGAACAGGAGCCTCAGAGAACAACAGACTCGCAGAACACGTACATGTGAGGAGACGTTGCAATAGCCACGCGTAGCCTCAATTCACGCTTTCCTCCGCTGGCATTAACCAGGTCAGGTTCCGAGGGTATGATCTCAGCCCGATTGCTCGGACACCCCTAGCTTCATAGCATCCTACCACTGGTGGCAGATCTAGCGCTGGGTGATAATAAAACAACAGACCCGACTGCCGATGGCGGCTAAGCACCTAGCAGCAAGGGACCAAGCAGACAGGCATATGAACAGGTTTGAGATTCTGACTCCCTTAAACTTCTCTGTGCGCACCTCAAATGACCACTGGCAAAGACTCATTAAGAAACACCCCGACATTGCCGACCTTGAAGCGAAGGTTAGACAAGCCTTGGCAGAACCCGATGAAATTCGTCAGAGTAGTCGTGATGTCAACGTGTTGCTGTTTTACCTGACTCTAAAACAGCGGCGGTGGGTAGCTGTAGTTGCTCGCAGGCTCAATGGAGAAGGCTTTTTAATCACCGCTTACCAAACCGACGCTATCAAAGAAGGAACCCTGCTATGGCACAAGTGAAAATCTATTACGAGCCAGAGCTAGAACTGCTGACGGTGTTTTGGCAACCGCCCCGCAAAAATCAAATCGCTACAGAACTCGGCAATGGCGTGATTTTGATCAAAGACGAAACTACCGGGGAACCTATCGGTATGGAGCTGCTCTCCTACCGCCCTAATGATGATCGCTTTGACAGCGTCAGCGTTGAAATGGGGCGCTTAGCCGAAGCAACCTAAGGATTCAGGCCATGGCTGACCCCGTTACCATTGCAGACAGCTACGCTCTGCTGGAGGCTTCGCCGCCAACCAACCAACGGGCTGATAGCCCATCGATCCTCAGTAGTGATGGTGATGCTCATGGCTGGAGAAACTGATCTAACCCAACTGATCAAAACCATGAAGCCTATGCTGCGGCAGGGAGACTACGTGTTCTGCACGCTGCCGAACGCCACCTGCCCGCCCCACCTCGACCCCGTGGGCTATTTCAAAGAAGACGAAGGGCTGACGCTGATGTTGCCCAAGCCCCAGGCCGATGCAGCGGGTCTATCCTACTCGGCAGTCTTTGCGCTGATCACGCTGACGGTGCACTCTAGCCTGGAGGCGATGGGGCTTATGGCGGCGATCGCAACTCATTTAGCCAGCCACGGCATCAGCGTCAACCCGGTCTCGGCTTTCTACCACGACCACCTGTTTGTGCCCGTTAGGGATGCTGAGCGTGCGATCGCACTGCTGCGATCGCTTAGCCTGGATTATTCATGACCCTCAGGAAATGTCCGTCATTCCCGTGGAAACGGGAATCTAGCCGGAATAGCACTCTTTCGAGTGGATTCCCGCCCCCAGCCTTCGCGCTGGAGTTTGTTCAAATAGGGTGAGCCAAAGCTAGGAAAGTGGTAGTGACGTGAAATTGCAAAGCACTACCACCTAT
>PYER01000325.1 GCA_003017855.1 filamentous cyanobacterium CCT1 | reverse complement strand
GATTGGGTTGGCGAGGGTTGAGGGGTTGGGAGGAAGGTTCTGGATGCGGGTCGGAGGGAGGAAGGGGTTCGCTAGTGGAGACAGACTGCTTTTCGACGGTCTCAAGGGTGGGGAGCAGGTTAAGGGCGGCGCGGTAGGCTTCCTGGATCAGCTGGTCTGACTCGGGACCGTTTTCGACCAGGCCATCGGCTAACAGCTGAAGGGAGCCGAGCACGACGTTGAGCCCGGTGCGGAGGTCGTAGGACTCGGTGCTGGTGAGGGCGGGGAGCACGGAGCAGGAGCCGGTCTCCTGGGCGAACTGCAGGGTGTAGAGGTCGGTGTAGCGACCCTGCTGCTGCAACAGTTCGTCGTGGGTGCCCAGTTCGACCACGCGGCCCTGGTCGAGCACGGCGATCTGGTCGGCTTTGCGAATGGTGGAGAGTCGGTGGGCGATTACCAGGGTGGTGCGATCGCGGCTCAGATCCTCCAGGGCCTGCTGCACCAGCTGCTCTGAAACCGTATCGAGGGCGCTGGTGGCTTCGTCCAAAATCAAGATCGGCGGGTTTTGCAGCAGGGCGCGGGCGATCGCAATCCGCTGGCGCTGGCCGCCCGAGAGCAGAACCCCGCGATCGCCCACCACGGTGTCAAAGCCCTGGGGCAACTGGCTAATAAACTCGTAGGCGTTAGCGCGTCGGGCCGCCTGCACCACCTCATCGTCGGTGGCCGCAGGCTGGGCGTAGGCAATGTTGTCGCGAACGGTGGCATTGAACAAAAAGGTGTCCTGGCTGACAATTCCCATGGCCCGCCGCAGGCTGCCCAGGTCAAACTCGCGCAGGTCGACCCCATCAATTGCAATGCGGCCCCCGATCGGGTCGTAAAAGCGGGGTAGCAGGTCGGCTAGGGTAGACTTGCCCGCGCCCGAGGCCCCGACCAGCGCCAGGGTGGTGCCCTTGGGCAGCGCTAGATCAACGCCCTGCAGCGACCAATCTTTGGCTGTGGGATATTTGAAGTCGATGCCTTCGAACGTGATGGCCGACTGCAGGGTGGTAAAGGCGCGATCGCCCTGGGCCATGAAGGGTTTATTGTCGCGGCGCAAAAAGTCGTAGACCAGGTCAACACTGGCGGCGCTGTTGGCCAGCTGGCTGCGAGCCGAGTTGAGCTGCCCCACAAACTGAACCACCCGCGACAGCACAAACAAAAACGTCAGCAGCAGGGTAGCCGACGCCGCCGACCCGCTGCCCAGCCAGAACTGGCTGATTAAAATAATCGCTACCAGGGCCAAAATGCTGAGAATTTCGTTCAGGGGGCCAATGATGGCAGTGTTCATCTGCGACTGCAGGGCGGCCCGTTCGCGTCGCTCGATCAGCGCCTCCACTTGAGTAAATTCGGCGGCCTCGTTGGCCGTAGCTTTGACCAGACGGATGCCGTTGAGCATCTCTAGGGTGCGCACCGAATAGTCTTTAGAGGCATCGGCCAGGGCCTTACCGTAGGCGCGGGCGCGGCCAATCACGTAGCGGTTGAGCACCAGCACCCCGGCCATCAGCACCCCGGCGGCCAGGGTCAGCGACCCTGAGATCGACAGCAGCACCGCGCCAAAAAACAAGATATTCAGCGACGCCCGCAGCAGGTTGATCACCGCATTGATCGAGGTCACCGCCCGGCCCACCTGGTCGTTGAGCCGCTGAATGATGTCCCCCGTGCGCATGGTGTGGTGGTAGTCGATATCGACGCCCAGCAGCAGGTCGAGCCCGGCCCGGCGCAGGTCGCAGGTCAGGCGGCGAGAGAGATCTTCGCTGGTGACACTGCTCAGGTAGTTAGCCAGATTTTTGAGCAGAATGGTGAGCACGATAAAGCTCAGCATAGCCACCGCTCGCCCCGGACCGGGCAGGCCCAAAAACGGCTCAGTCACTTGCTCAAGCAGGGGGGGAAGGGCGATCGCCCCAGTCCCTTCTTGAGTACCCAGGAGCTCAAACACCGCAGGCACAATCAGCGTAGTGCCCACCCCGTTGAAAATCGCCCCCGAAAAGCCCAGCCCTATGGCGGCTAAAATGCGCCAGGGGTAGTGTTTTGCGTGGTTGAAGAGGAGCTTTTGGGCGGACATGGGGAGTGGATGAGTGGATGGGTAGGTGAGTGGGTGCGTAGGGTGCATTCGGTGGTCAGGATTGATGGAAACATTCTGGGACTTGGCTCCGCCAATGCACCGTGCTGAGGATGTTTTGCTGAATCGCCTGATGCAGGCCCGCGCCCATAGCGGCCATACTGTAATGGGTCAGGGTGCGATCGCGCGCCTGTCGACCCAGTTCCAGCGCCTGGTCGTAATCGGCAAAAATCGCCGTAATCTGCGCCGCCAGCTGCGCCGGGGCGTCGGCTTCTGCTAAATAACCGCAGCCGTTGAGAATTGCGGGAATATCGCCTACCCGCGTCGCCAGAATCGGTTTGGCCATCGCCATGCCGTCGGTGAGCTTGAGCGGAAACTGGGCCTGGGCGGCGGGGGTCTGGCGCTGGGGGACAACGACAACGTGGGCAGCGGCGATCACCTTTGGCATCTCCCCATAGGGCCGCTTGCCCAGGTGAATAATGTGCTGGGGCCAGCGATCGCGCAGGGTGCGATCGTAGTCGTCGTAGGGGCTGCCGCCGACAATTACCAGCTTCAGGTCGGGCTCGTTGAGCCGATCCAAGGCGGTCAAAATATCCTCTACGCCCTTGTAGGGGCGGGGCGCACCAGGGAACATCAGTACCCGATAGCCGCTGAGACCGTAGGCGGCGCGGCTGGCCTCTGCATCGTAGCGATCGGGGTTAAATAACTCTGTGTCTTTGCCGTTGGGAATCTTCACCCCGCCGAAGCGCTGCTGCAAAAAGTCGTTGTGGGTGGTGATCAGATCGGCGTTAGCCACCAGCCGTTCTATCCACCGCAAGTAGAGCGGATGATCGGGGTGGCGCAGCGCTCCTTCCGATTTCAGCAGATCCCGCGCTAGCTGCCGGGGATTGGGGCGGTAGCGGTAGTCGTCACCGCCATGCCAGCTCAGCTCCCAGTCGTCAATGTCGAGTATGAGGGGGCGGCGAGGTCGCGATCGCGCTACCCGGCGGTGCAGCAAAGCCAGGCCGAAGCTGCTGGGCTTGAGCTTGTAGGCATAGACAATATCACCGCTGAGATGGCGAAAGAATTTATCTAAGGCCCGTGGTCCAGGGGCGGGAGTCGCAAGGGGAACGACGTGGATGAGAATATTGGCTATAGGCAGCGCCTGGCTCGCAGCAGGTGCAGAACCCGACTCAGAATGCAGATTTGCTCCAGCACCGTCCTCCGCCGAAAACCCCACGATCTCCACGGGATAGCCCCCGCTCTGTAGCGCCTGCGCCAGCAAAAACGGCCGTACGGCACCGTTCCAGCGCCCAGCACCTCGACTCGACAGGTCCCCCACCACAATTGAAACGCTGGGTCTTTCCCCCAGGATGTCCACGGCGGACTGGGCAGCAGCGCTCGGGCTGGCGGCAGGGCGATGGTCAAGCATGGGTTCCACGGAGCCAGAAACGGGGGAATTACGTAGCTGGGGCACGGTCTCCTATAGCTTGCCCATCTTCGACGCCGTGGTTAAGGTTAGAGCCGGACTTAGCGCAAATTGTTGGGTCCACCGGCCCAGGGAGGACGACCGGAGCCATCGCGAATGGTGATCACTTCACCGCTAGCGCGGGTAATGCTGTAAGCATCAAATTCATCATTGTCGTATTCGCCCACCACAGTGAGTTGCTCACCGGGAGTAACGGTTATAGCTTGATACCAACGGGGGCCAGCATCAACAATGATCTCGCCAGTGCCGTCGCCCAGAGTAAAATTGTTGCCGACGACACTCCCTACAGTGCCTGAAATAGTAATGCCATTTTGCTGACGCAGAGACTGAATGGGTACGGTCTGAGCTAGGGCAGGAAGCATTGCACTCAACCCAAGGGTCAGCAGAGCCGCTGTCGATATAAATTTCATAGACCTAAAATATTGCCAAGACGTCGTCTTCTTGCTTATCGTTGAGGGTTTTAGGGTTTAAGGTCATCTATCGCTAGGCTGAGATAACAGGTTTAGCCAATTTCTTCATTGACGGGGAAGCGGTTGATCAGATCTTTCGCCTCTCGGGCGTTGCTGCGCAGGGTTTCGCCGATGTAGGGCACGTGGGGGATTTGCGACAGCACGTCCAGCGTGCGGCGCAAAATGCGCACAATATCGCCCTCATCAAGGCTGGTGTTGTCGCATAGCGTCACCCAGTCAACCCCGTTGGCCCACTGCTCGACTAAGCCCACCAGGTCGTACTCCAGCCAGATGGGGGCGGTGATATGGCGGCGGTGCTGCTGCTGGTAGAGCTGGCGACGCAGGTAGTGCAGTCCGCCCAGTGCTTCTTCTACCGTGCCCGAGAGTCGGTAGCGGCACCAGCTGTCGGGGCGCGAATTTTCGGTGACCAGGGCGGCCAGGGCGGCGGCCAGCTGGACGGCATTGAGGTGGTCAAACTCGCCCGACTCCAGGGCCAGGGCCAGCCATAGCTCGTTGTCGCCGCGAATGGCGGCGGCCATTTCGCCCAGCTCGGTGGGGCGGTTGTCGTCGAGGCCGCCAAAGTGTTTCAGCACATCCATGATGTTGAGAAACTCCTGCCAGTAGCGGCCTGTGTACTGGGCCAGTTTTTCTCTGCGATCGCGCCATTCCGCCTCCAGATCGCGCAGCCGCTTCTGGCGCTTGAGCAGCGACTTGGTATTCTCCCACTGGCTGGCGGGGTGGGTGGCCAGGGTGTGCTCGACCTCGCGCATGCGATCGAGCTGGTCCTGTACCTCGGGGGCCAGCATCTCCAGGGTGGGCGGGGTGGCCATGGTGGCGACCAGGCTGGCGGTGTAGTCATCGCCCCGGCAGTGCTTACCTGGACTGGGGGCCAGCTCGGTGGGCGGTGCCAGAGTATCGACCGCCTGCAGGCGCGGAATGTCGGCGTGGAGACCTACTACATCGGCGGTGGTGACGACATACCACTGGTTGGTTTGGGTCAAGCAGACCAGGTAGGGAAACTGCCCCGACCCCTGCACCTTGGTGACCAGCACGGCGGGCACCGGCTCGCTGACGGGGATATGCTTGCCCTTGAGGGAGAGCAGGGTACCCGCGATCGCAAAGGGCACCATCTTGGCCACATCGTCGGCCAGCACCTGGGCCGCCTGCTGCTGCAGGGTCTTGAGCAGGCGGCGTTCCTCTTTGAGGCGCTCTTTGAGTTTGGCGTACTCGGCTAGCAGCCCCTCGTCAAAGGCGGCGAGCTGGGCCTGCTGGTGGGCGATCGCCCCCTCCAGGCGATCGATCTCCTGCTGCTGGGGCACCAGGTGCAGGGTGGCCAAATACTGGCCAAAGCTGCGCTCAATTAGGTCTTTGGCCTCGTCGAGGGTGTGGGTTTGCAGCAGGTTGAGTACCATGCCGTAGCCGGGGGTAAACTGGCTGACCAGCGGGTCGGCCCCCGAGGTGGCTAGATGCACCGCCTCCCGCGACCCCTCAAAGGGGCTTTCGACGGTGACTACATGACCCTGGAGATCCATGCCGCGCCGCCCTGCCCGCCCCGCCATCTGCAAAAATTCTGAGGAGGTGAGCAGGCGGTGGCCGCTGTCGGTGCGCTTTGAAAGGCTGGCGATGACGGTGGTGCGGGCAGGCATGTTGATACCCGCCGCCAGGGTTTCGGTGGCAAACACCACCTTGATCAGCCCCAGCTGGAACAGTTCTTCCACCAGCCCCTTCCACAGGGGCAGGATCCCGGCGTGGTGGGCAGCGATGCCCCGATAGAGGGGACCGACCTGGCCCTCCCGGGCAGCATCGGGGTTCCAGGCGAGAAATTCGTCAATTTTCTCTTTGAGCAGACGGGCTTCTTCGTCGGTGACCAGAGACATGTGGGCCACATCATCCACGGACTTGTCGCAGCCCCGCCGACTAAAGATAAAGTAGATGGCCGGCAGCATGTCTTTCTGCTGGAGCTGGCTAACGATAAAGCCCAGATCGATGCGATTACGACTGCGCCGCCCGCCTCGCTTGGGCGATCGCTGCTCCCGCAAACGGGGATTAATTTTTTTCTGGCTGTCATCCAGCAGCGGAAACAGCCCTTTACCGTTGCAGTAGTGAAATTCCAGCGGTACCGGTCGAAAGGTGGAGTGGATTAGCCGGGTAGGAC
>PYER01000324.1 GCA_003017855.1 filamentous cyanobacterium CCT1 | reverse complement strand
GCAGATGCACTTTAGTGTTCAGCCTAGCGAATACATCATCTGCTTGCAGCTCACCTCCCTGAAACACCTATTGAGCCTTTTTGAATTGCAGCGCTTGACCTAGAGCGCCATGTCTGACTTTTCTAGGACTTTGAGCCGACCTAATGTTGCGTTGGCGAATTTATTCTTTTAAAGAGATCGCTTCAAGGACGACGCGTCACATTTATTCCCAAGCCGTTCTGTAGAACTTTATAGTCATAGCTATGAGTAATTATCTTGCGATCGCAACGGTTACCGCAGCCCTACAGCGGTTGCTGCAAACCAGTATTCGCAATGATGTACCGGGTGCTAACGTGACCACGCTACGTCCAGACAATCCGACAGCCATGAGCCTTTCGGTGGGTATTAATGTATACCTGTACCAGGCCACCCCCAACCCGGCCTGGCGCAATGCCGACCTGCGGACTCGCCGCCCTAAAGGAGACTTGATTAAACATGGTCAGGCCGGGCTAGATTTGCACTATCTACTGACTTTCTACGGCAATGAGCAAGAATTAGAACCTCAGCGACTGATGGGCAGCGCCATCAAAACCTTAGTCGATCAGCCCACCCTCACCCAAGAAAGCATTCGCGAAACGATCGCCAACTCTAATCTGTCATTTCTCGCCCGTTCTACCCTAGATGATCAGTCCCAGGTGGTGCAATTCATTCCAAGCTCTATTACCACAGAAGACCTGTCCAGAATCTGGTCAGTATTTTTTCAGGTACCCTATGCGCTGTCGTTTGCTTATCAGGGCATGGCGGTTTTAATTGAGGGCGATAAACCTGGCAATGCGCCATTGCCCATTCGCCGCCGTCAATTTATTAAAAATGGCGGCAATAGTGGCATTGGCAATAAATTGACCCGACCTGTGATCGAGCAAATAGAGGTTGAAAATACCGTTGAGGGAGCGGCCACTAGCCAGAGTCAACTGATCATCAACGGACGCAATCTGTTGCATTCTCGGGTTCAAGTCCAAATTGGAGCGGCTAGAGTTACCCCCCAGACCGTCAGTGAGACCCAGGTTACGGTTGATCTGGCGACGTTAGATGAGGTGGAACGGCGATCGCTGCGGGCCGGAGTCCAGGGCATTCAAGTGATCCACCTGTCTGACTCAGAGCAGCGCACCGCTATCCCAAGGGGCGAGATTGAGTCAAATGTAGAACCACTGGTGCTGTGCCCCACAATTTTGAGCGGCCCTCAGGGAATGACGAGCACCACCGAGGAGCGCGACGAAGACCGCCACTGGGGCGAAATTGCCGTGACCATCGACATGGAAGTTGCCCCGGCTCAGCGGGTGTATTTGATCTTAAACGGCCTGTCTGAGCCCAATTCAGAATCCTATATCTATCGGGCATTTAGACGATTGAACAATGAGCAAACGGCCCGATTTCCGCTCGAAGCGGTAGCTGCCGATCGGTACCTGATGCGCATTCAAATTGACGGGGCAGAAAGCCCTCTTTTGGTCAACGACAGCGAAGAATATGCCGAACCTACCTTGGTAGTTCCATGACGGTACAAGACAGACAGACCCAGCCCCTGCCCCTTCATCGGCAGGCACTCATGGCAGCGCTGATACCCATTCGCCGGAGTCTGCAACAGCGGATTGCTGCCCGGCAGACTGGTGAAGTGGCTAGTTCAGAGACTTTAGCACCGCCGGTTGTCCCACCCTCTGATGCGGCCTCGGCCCTAGGGCAACTATGCCAGACCTTTCAGCTCTCGCCCTTTGAGCAGGGCGTAGTATTGCTGTGCGCCGGAGTGGAACTAGACCCCACCCTGCGGCAGTTGTGTGCTCAGGCCGAGCCAGAGCTAAAGCACGGTGCCCCAACATTTAATCTGGCCGGTTTGGTGCTGGCCCAGGGCCATTGGGATGCCTTTGTACCTGCCTCTCCCCTGCGCCACTGGCAGCTGATCGAGGTGGGGGCCAGCCGCCAGCTGATGACGGCCCCCCTCCGCATTGATGAGCGGATTCTGCATCAGCTGATGGGCATTCCCTATCTAGATGAGCGGTTGACGGGTCTGCTGCGCTCGGTGGCTATGCCCGAGGTGTCGGTGCCGTCTCACCAGGAGCAGATTGAGGCTATTGTCGCCAGCTGGTGGCAGCCTGGGCCAGCGCGATCGCTGGTGCAGTTGTGTGGTGCCGATCGCGACACTAAGGCGGCGATCGCCACCGTCGCCTGCGCCCAGCTTGGGCTGTCTCTCTTTTCCCTCTCGACCAATGCGCTGCCCACCAACCCGGCAGACCTGCACCAGTTTTTGCGGCTTTGGGAACGAGAGGCCATGCTCAGCAACGCTGCCCTGCTGCTGGAGTGGGATGACACCCATGAGCTGGATGCAGCCCGGGAGAATGCGATCGCCCTACTGATTGAGGCTGTTACCAGCCCGCTGCTGATCAGCAGTCGCAACCGCCAGGCTCTCCCGCAGCAGGCCACCCTGACCCTAGAGATCGGTTCGCCCACCCCCTCAGAGCAGCGCCACCTCTGGCAGACTACCCTGGGCGACCGCGCCGCCACCCTGAATGGTTATGTGGAGACTCTGGTGTCGCAGTTTAACCTCAATGCCAGCGTTATTCAGGCGGCCGGGAGTCAGGTGCATGGCTACCATGCCCTCCACCAAAACGACAGTGGTCAGCGAACTGATACCGATGTGCGCGACTTGATCTGGGGCGTTTGTCGAGTGCAGTCACGCCCTCAACTGGATGACCTGGCCCAGCGTATTGACCCCAAAGAAGCCTGGGCCGATCTGATTTTGCCAGCCCAGCAAAAGCAAATGCTGCTGGATCTGGTGGCCCATGTGCGGCAGCGCTCTCGGGTTTACGAGCACTGGGGCTTTGCGGGTCGCAGTAACCGAGGGCTGGGCATTAGCGCCCTGTTCTCGGGCATCAGCGGCACTGGCAAAACCATGGCCGCTGGGTCGATCGCCCATGAACTGAAGCTTGACCTGTATCGTATCGACCTCAGCTCAGTCGTTAGCAAATACATTGGCGAAACCGAAAAGAATCTGCGGCGGGTGTTTGACGCCGCCGAGGCTGGCGGTGTGATCTTGCTATTCGACGAGGCCGATGCGCTATTTGGCAAGCGCAGCGATGTCAAAGACAGCCACGATCGCTACGCCAATATGGAAGTCAGCTACCTGCTCCAGCGTATGGAAGCCTATCGTGGGCTAGCAATCTTAACCACCAATCTCAAAGAAGCCATTGACCCTGCTTTTCTTAGGCGGATTCGCTTCGTAGTTCGGTTTCCATTCCCAGAATACGGCGATCGCATAGCTATATGGGAACGAATCTTCCCCGCCCAGACCCCTACCCAAGACCTCAATTTCAAAAAGCTCGCTAAGCTCAATCTGGCTGGGGGCAATATTCGCAATATCGCCCTCAATGCCACCTTTATAGCCGCAGAAGCCAACAGTTCCGCCGTCACCATGGAGCATTTGCTCAAAGCGACCCAGAACGAATATCTAAAGCTAGAGCGACAGTTGACTGAGGCGGAGGTGAAGGGGTGGGTGTAGGGGAGAGCCAGATAGTTTTGAGGGTTGATCAATTCAACCCTCAAAACTATCTGCCGTTAACGCACCTCCGGCAACTGCTCCTCTTCGCTGAGTTCCGGCTGTACCTGGCCCGGCGGTGGAGGCGCTAAAAGTATAGGGTTCGGAGCCGATAGAGGAGGCTTGTGCTCGGGCTCGGGCTCAGACTCAGGGGCTGCAGGCTCAACAACGACTATGGGCTGTGGTTCGGGGGTTAAAACTGTAGTTTCAATCATTACCGAGCGGCTGACTTGTTCGCCCATAGCATTGGTAACCTGCAGGGTAAAGGACAAGACTCCAGCTAGGGGGGCCAGGGTATGGGTAAGGCTGGTGCGATCGCCGGGCAGTTGGCCAGGGGCTGGCAGCAGTTCTACCTGCATCCACTCGGGGTTGGCGATCGCCCAAGCCAGACTAAGCGTGACTGGCTCTTGGTCGGGGTCAAGCTCAAAAAAATGCTGGGGAACTGTCTGTACATCCTGCTGGTTGACGGTAAACGCCAAAATCTGCGGCAGCGGCGGACGCACTTCGATGGGTTCTAGGGTCTGGGTAATGCGCTGATTATCGCTGGTAATCAGGGTCAGGGTCAGCGTGACATTGCCTGGAGCATCGGTGGGCACTGGAACAGCATTGCAGGTTAGTTGATTACCCTCCAGTCGGCAAATGTCGTTTCGCCCCTGGGGCTGACCATCGCGCAATGAGTAGCTGATGGGATTGCTAACGACCTGGCCAGAATAGGTAGTCTGGTCGTAGCTCAGTTCTAGGGTGGTCACGGTTTCGGGGTTTTGAATGCTCCAGTTCAGCCGAATGGGGGCAGCGGGATAGGGGTCGGCCTGCCCACTGTTGCTGGCTCCCGCGGGGTTCCAGCGGTAGGCCTGGGCCTGAGCCGCAAAGGAGACAATCTCCGGCGGTGCTGCGGGAAGAATGTGTAAAGCGTCAAGCCGCTGCGACTCAACAGCCTGGGTAGGCTGCTGCGACTGCTCGGGTTGGGATCGCCAGGGCCACCGTGCTGATCTCTCGGCGCTGTCCGACTCAGCCCTAAACAAATCTAGCTGAACCTGATAGTGGCCTGGCGACAGTGCGATCGCCTCTGCGGAGGGCCGCAGCGATACCCCCAGGCAGGTGAGTTGATTTTGCTCTGCCTCGCGGCCATACAACTGGCGCAGCAGCCGCACCACCGCATGGGGGCGATGGGTGCTGAGGGTGCAGGTTTCGCTCTGGGCCAAGTCACCCTGGGCAAATGCTTGATTGTGTAAGCGATCGCCCGTTTCGGCAAAGTAAGTGATCTCTACCCGGTCAGCCTGCTCAGGGTTTTGAAGGCTCCAGTTCAGCCGAATCGGGTTGCCGTCGCCGACGGGATAGGCGGCCTGGGTGCTAGAGAAGTCTTGAATGCGTGGCTCTTCGCTGGGTTTGACGACCAGTTCTTTCAACAACCAGTAGGCTAACCCCATTGCACCGCCCAGCACCAGGAGCCCTACTAACAGCCCCAGCAGCCACCGGAGCCAGGGCGATCGAGACTGCCACAGCACAGTGCCCGTGGTGGTGGGCAAAGGTTCTACCCAGTCGTCCTCCCGTTGAAGGTCGAGCAGCGTGACGGTGAAGGCTACCTCCTGAGGGATACCTCGCCAACTGCGTCGCCAGCCGCGTTTGGGGCTAGGGTCAATGGCGATTTCGGCAATTTCTCCCGGCAGTAGGGCCACGGCATCGGGGGCGATCGCATAGGTAAAGAGGTCAGCTGGGTCGGCGGCGGCGATCGCTACCTCCCGCACCACGTTGCCCCCATTGACCACACTCAGGTGAAACCTCTCCTGAGGCGAAGGTATTGTGCGAGTCGGGGGAGTAAGCGCTATTTCTAAACTCTCATTGACCAGAATTTGGAAGTAGAGAATATTGAGCAATACCAGATCGTTGCGGTTCTGAGACTTGAGCCGCAGGGTAGACGAATAGTAGCCCGCCGGAGCAGTTTCTGGAGGGTGCAATAGCAGCAGCATCTCTCCCATATCCCCGGGGTTAAGCTGCAATCCATCGGTGCGAGTCAGTAACCCCGGCTCATCAAGATTGGTTTCGGGATAGTTTAGGGTGAACCAGCCTGGTTCCAGTTCTGGACATGTCAGAAAAAAGCGATCCACCTGGTGGGAATGGTTTTTGATCTGCACCTTCACCGCAAATGGTGTTCCCGGCTGTAGTTGATAGGGCCGCTCTGAGTGAGTCGGCGGTTCTAAACTAAAACTGGGTTCATCCTGATAATCAATATGCTCAACCGGCGGCAATACCTGAAGCTGCTGGGGTCGCCGCAGCGTATTGGCCCCAGAGCGGTCTGATTGCAGCACAATGTCATAACTGTAAAGCCCCGCCTCAAACTGAGCGGGCACGTCCAAAAAGAGGCTCACCTTTTTGGTCTGTTCGGGAAGCAACACCAACGGCATGCGTTCACTCAGTTGATACCAGGCCTCAAGGGGCTTAGAGCGCTGATCATTCGCAATGAGCAACAGGGTTACGCTAAGGGGCTCCGTTTTGCTGTGGTTGATTAGGGTAATTGTCTGCTCAAGGGGTGCACCACCAGGGTTCACACCCCCGGTTTGACGCTGGATTTCGAGCGATAGGGTTTGGTTGAGGGTGGTGTTCATGG
>PYER01000323.1 GCA_003017855.1 filamentous cyanobacterium CCT1 | reverse complement strand
CCCGCATTCGCGCAGGCTATGCTCCCCACAACATGGCCGTCATTCGGCATATGGCCCTCAACCTGCTCTCACGAGAATCCTCAGCCAAGGTTGGCAAGAAGGCGAAACGCCTTAAAGCTGGCTGGGATAACACTTATCTCACCAAAGTCCTCGCTGGGGCTGGGTGAGTATGCGTTTGCCCTGATTGCGTTGCTCCCTGACTTGACTTCTTTACCCTGATAGCAGCTCATACCTAAACGAATATGTAGTCTATGAAACAAAACTATCCCTAAATAGAGCGGCGGATTGTGTTTACGATATTCAGCCGCTAATCACGCTTTGCCCCAAGTAAACGGCTCTCTCTTTCTGGCGACGCTTGACTAGACCGGGAGCGCCTTGCCATCAACTAAGCCAAACAGCGCAAACTACCCGTGCAATAGGATCGAGCTCAACCGCTAGGGCAGCATAAAGTCAGTAGCAAACCGCGATGTTAGCATCTATCCCCAACTACCATAAGCACGGCTATGCAAGCTTTAAAACAAAGAACTCGTGGTCTTTTCTCTCCCCATCAAACCGGACAAAAGCCACGCCCATCTCAATTGTCTGACAACCTGACTGAACAGTTAGTCCAGGTAGAAATCGACCGGCAATTTGCAGCCTTGACTGACAAGGTGAGGGCGTTCTTAAGCCGAGCAGACATCATGTGCTACGCCCTCAATCGCTTGCCAGCCTTCTATGCAACCACTAACCGAGGGCGTCAGAAACAAATTGAGCAAGCCTACGACGTACTCTATCCACAACTTGAAGTCATTGTTCGTCAGGGCATTGCAGCGGTGCTGAATGACCCATTGCGAACCAGAAACGATAGTTGGCAACCACAGGAGCAGCCCAAGGCAGAGCAGGTTTTACTTGACCTCTGTACCCTTTTGCAGGGTGAGTTTGGCTGGGACGATTGCATCAGGGTCGTTAAACAGCGGCTCCTCCAAGCATCTCGGGGAGAGTTTTATCTAAATTCGATACATTTTATGGACTGGGAGGAACATCCCCTTCACCAGAAATAGTTTGAATTGCACCTCTGATTTACAAAACCCATCTGCGCAGCGCCTCCGAGGTAAACGGGTCTCTCTTTCTTGCGGCGTTTGACCATGCTCGGTAGCACCTTGCCCCTGGCTTTCGTCCAGTTCAGTAGGGCATCGGCATCGACGGCATGGTTGCCAGCCTGCTCGTGGCGTTAGGTGTCATTACCCACAAACTGGTGCGGCCCCATGTTGTAACAGAAATCAGCTAGGGCACCGCGATGTGGCGGCAACTTATACAACCTTTGACCCTAAAAAAAGCCCCCCTGGCCCAGCGCCAGGGGGTGGGTGAAATTCCGTCTATAACGAGCAGTTTACTCCCTGCGACCGCACCCATCAGGCAGGGCACTATGGGAGAGCAGCGAGCGGGAACGTCTCCTGATGTGCAACCACCGGTCCCTCCCTGGCCATCGCTGCGGTCGGGGGCTTTGTTTTTGAGCTTGACGATGGCCTTGAGCTGAGTATGTTTTTGGGGGTAGATGCATACCTAAAGCCTCAGGGGCTACCCAGGGGCTTTCCTGTCCATCGGCTGAGTTTCCCGCTGATGCAATATCAGCGGGGCTTTATTTTGCTGAGTTTTCCTCCAGCAATTCGTATGGCATACCAGCAGTTTTCACGGCCCTAAAGTAGTAAAGCCGCGATTAGAGTCCATTTAATACTCTTTATCTGTTCCTCCCATAAAAGAATGAGGGCTCGTGGCTCTACTTTTGTATTCCGACCTTTTAACTAGCAAAAATCGCTTAAAGTCTTTATATGACAGGGCTCTTAACTTAAATAGTTCTAAACCCGCACGTTCACTACTTATAGGTGGATGATTACTGACACATCCTGGATTCTTGTCCGCCATCCCTATGCCTTTCTACCCAATCCTTGGCAAGCTGTCATGTGCAAAAGGGATATGTCGAGCGAAGTCTTGCCGAATGTTCAAGAGCGGCGATTCGTTTTCTCCATTGATGTACATTCCGGAGATCGCTGGCTACGCGAAGGTAGCGGTCAATATCAGTACTGGACACATTTGCCTGAGTTAAAGCACTGGTGTCCAGCGCAAATGCCACCTCCGCTTGCCACAGTATGTTTGTTTTGCTTGGTAGGTGGACAACATGCAGGACTTCATATCGGGCAGATTGACCGAGGGCAGCTAGACAATATAACCTGGCAAATCCGAAAGCCCAATTCGCTCGTTTGGTCAACTGTGCTTTCAAAGCAAATTGGTGGATGGCTTCTATTGCCCCCTGACGAGACATGCGTCCTACAGCAACCCATCGACTCCTTAATCTAGTTAGGTGTCCCTCAACTCTCAGCTATGGACGGTTCATAGAACTCATGCCTACCCCTGTTAAGGGGAGCGTTTGTACCAATGGAGCGGCATGATGGCCGACGAGAAAACAAGGTTTACGAGCATTGGTTCACTTTGCTTCTAGGAAAGAAAATCCGCGAAGCCGAGGTTGCAATTCCCGACTTTGAGGTCTAATCGCTGAAACGTTCGTATATCAAGGGATAGTTCATTTGTT
Organism: filamentous cyanobacterium CCT1; assembly: GCA_003017855.1. GTDB lineage: Bacteria > Cyanobacteriota > Cyanobacteriia > Phormidesmidales > Phormidesmidaceae > Nodosilinea. The sequence goes on along the minus strand of PYER01000323.1, from coordinate 3,568 downwards.
CACCTTAACGTGGGTGAAACTCATACCCTAGAGCTTTGTGGGACTCGTGAGCTTTCTCAATACCCGCTGTTTTGGGGAGGTCACCGGCATCAGTTTCAGTGATTCAACACCGGTGTCTGTCTGTCACACTAAGCGAGCCAAGGCCCACAAGATCTTCAAGGGGCTTGCGGCTTGGGATAAATCGTAAGGGTACCGGTCTCTTAAAAGGACCCAGCATACAGCAGCAGTTTCTCCTGAGAGATGCCGCGATGAGGCCTCAGCCACGAACGCAACAGATACCAAAATCCTTCCACCGTGTTGACGTGAACCTCGAAAAAGCCGTCCCCGTCTTCGTCTCGGGCATATTCACCCACGTTGTGACAAATGCCTTTGTGCGAATACCCCTAGGCATCCAACGAGTCATAAAAGCACATCCCCGCTCAGCTAAGTCCAGCACTCCATCCGTATACAAAAGCTCCAGTGGATGAGGGTACCACTGAGATGTTCCAGTGAACTGATAGAGACCATTCTCAGTCAGTCAATACTCACTGTCGCCTTGGGGCATGGGAAAACTTCCTCTATAGATGACAACGTCCACAGAGGACACGGAGAACCTTTGGTTAGAACCATTGGTACTTTGCCCCGCATGGTTTCTGCCCCATGCACAAGCACCGTCTACCCATGACTATTTGTTTTGAGGAAAAGCATACGAACCTACAATAATAAGGCTCAAGAGTTTTTTATTGACGGCACACTTCGTTGCTCTACTCTTGAGGCCCAGAACGCTCTTTGACTAGGACGAGCGCTATGAGCAGTAGTATCGAAGTAGGAGTCTTTGCTGACCTACTCATGGTCGCGATCACGTTCATTGCCACAGTCGCCAACATCCTATTGTGGTTTACGACTCGGGCCACTCTAAAGGTGTTGGTTGAGCAGGTACGACACCAGTTCGCGAGTAGCTACAGCGTTGCCCAAGGAGACGTCATAAGTGCTCATCGAGAGCTTTTCTTCGGTATCCTCAATAATCCGCTGCTCTTAAAGAGCTTTACTCAGGCAAATGGCCTCGACACGAAAGCATGGGAGATCGAGAAGATCTCAGAGTTCCTCATCAACCAAGTGCTTGTCGGCTACGTCAATTTTAAGAACGCGATTATCAGCGAAATCTACTTTGAGGGTTTTAAGCAAGACGCGCGATCGCTCTTTCGCTACCAGACCGTGTGCCAGCACTGGGCACGGGTTCGTGACGTTCATTCAAAAGACTTTCGCCAATTTGTAGAAGACGAGCTCCTTTTGCATGAGAGCGATACCAGCGAAGCAAAAGCGGATCCTTCGAGTACAGAGGACCCGCTCGTCACTAACCGGGAGCTTTCAATTGTTCGTTAGCCACGAATAAACGCGATGAGCTCCGGGGTGAGTTCAACCACGTCTTCATGGCCAGCCAAAGCAAGACTATCTCGGGCGGCACCACTGAGGCGGACCCCTTGAACGAATATCCGGCCATGCTCGTCGCTATAGAGCGCTGGACACATGCCACTGTTACAGGGAACAAAGAGTGTTGAGAGTTGCTGAGAATCAGACATAGGAATTTCTCCTGGGAATACGTGTGAATGACAAACGAACACAGGATCCGGAACCGGCCTAACCTCTCCTCACCCACGGCCAGGAATTAAGGCGTTACGCCTTGTGGGCCATAATAGCATGATGGCATCAAGTGGATGCCAAATGGTGCCAAAAGCATCAAATGCTTTCCTGCCGTAGCTCAGGGATACCATGGTGTTGAGCTGTACTATGGTCAATGCTTTGTGAGTCAGCGCGATCGCATCTCTGTTGATGTCAGTGATATTCGGGAACAAGTTGAGACATGCCGCGATGACGTGGCTTGGACAGAACTTCCGCTCGCAGCAAAACTTCGTGTTCTCATCAAAGAGCGGTTAGCCCAGTTAATGGATGAAAGCCAGGAGCGACCAGAAGTCTAATGCCTTGCGCGAGTGGATTTGCTTGAAGTCGTGAAGGAAAGGTTCAACTGGTTGGCTGTCCGAAGACTACAGAATTCTTTACAAAACTATTGGGGTAAAATTGGGGTAACGAAGATTTTTAAGGCCTGAAACGCCTAGAAATCCGTCATTTCACGTAGCCTTCCAAGCTAATGATGGGGGTTCGATTCCCCCCACCCGCTTTTGATGTTGAGCGACAGTTTATTTGTCATCGGTGACGCATCAGTGTCGCCAGAGTCAGATTAATGTCATCGGGGTTAGAGTTGTGTCATCCAACGCCTGACGACGCTTGCTGTTGATCTCAGCATTCCTTAGCACGGAGCTCAGCGCTGGGTTACACAGCTCAATTGGAGCTGACTCAGGCTAGAGGTTACCTACAGCGTGAATGGGGCCAGGGGCGAAATGTCGGGATCATGACCGCCAATTTGGTTGGTGCGCAGCACCCAGAGGGCAGCGCCGTGGCTTAGACAGAGCTGAGTTATGGTATCGCTGGCTTTGCGGGGCAGCATGGTGCGCCAGCTCAACAGTCCTCGCCCCAGGGTTTTGAGCGGAAAGTCTGACAGGTTGCTGCCTAGAGACTCTTGCTCGTCGGCCCAGTCGGCCCGGGCGCTGCCAAAGGGCAACAGCCTTTGCTGAATAGCGCGGCGCAGGTTGAGGAGCTGCTGAAACTGCCGGGCCTGGTCGGGATTCTGGGCTTCCCAGGCTTTGAGTGTGGCCCGGTGGGCCATGACGGCGGCTTCGATGTGAATGGCGCTGGCGTACAGGGCCTGGTTGGAGTCCTGGGCGCAGTTGTTGGCGGGGCCGACGTAGGTGACACCCGTGCCGTCGCCCGTGCGGTAGCGGGCCGTCATCAGCTCTAGCTCCAGGCGCAGGTCATCCAGAGCTGACCAAAGGCTACCGCCAAAGTCAAAGGGCTGCGTGTAGGCGGGCAGCTTGATCAAAATATCCGACACGGGTCGGGTGCCCATAAAGCCCCACTGGCGATCGCCCATGTACAGCGACCAGTCGAGGGTGCCGGCCACTAGACCGCGCCGGTTGTGGGTGTAGACCTGGTGATAGTGAATATCAAACTGCAGCTCGTTGGTCAGGGGTTCATGCACCACCGTGGCGATGCCGTAGGCGAAGTGGCCAAAATAGATGGGGCCCTGGGCGGCAGGCTCGCGCTTCTGGCCACCAATGCCGCCATAGGCATGCACCACTAACGCTTGATCGCCCTCCTGCCACTGGGTGATGGCGGCGGGCTCAGCGGAGGCTTTGGGGTCAATGAGGACCGATTCGGTGGTGCCTTTTTTCTGCTCTAGGTCGCTCCACGACTCGCGGCGCAGGTGCTGCCTGCCCTGGCGGACGCTGGTAATTAGGCGATCGGGCTGGAGCTGAAACAGCCGCCGAGGCCGCAGTGCTTTCACCACAAAGTCGCCATCGTGGGACTGGGCGCCGTAGATGTACCAGCCGGTGGTGTTTTGGGGCGATCGCTCCAGCCCGGCGTTGGTGAAGGGGGCTACCCCATTATCGTCGGGCACCACGGTAGGCAGCCGCACCGTTTCGCTCAGCCCGTCAAAGGCCTGCGTAGCCAGGTCTGTCTCTTATACACATCT
>PYER01000037.1 GCA_003017855.1 filamentous cyanobacterium CCT1 | reverse complement strand
CAGTCAGGGCTTTGCCCCGGTAGGCCCCCAGTCGCTGGCCGCCCTCAATCGGCACCACCGGACAGGGGAACTCGGAGTCAGCGAAGTAAGCCTTAGCGATCGTTGCCGCCGCCGCGATGAACACGGAATGGCCGCCGGGGTAGGCCGGGTGGGTAGGAGATCCCTCGGGGAAGCCCATGGGCAGCAACCAGTTCCCCTGACAATCGCCCCGGCTTTGGGCCACATTCTGCTGGCGGTTGTGCTCAAAAATGCGATCGAGCACCTGGGGGCGCCGCCACACGTCGGCCCCCTCGCCAAAGAAGTCGTTAAACTTCTCGCTATGGCAGGGATTTTCACTATGGCCACCGAAAACGCCACGGCGGAAGAGCTCTAGCCGCTGGGCGTAGACCTCAGGCCGCAGGCGACGGTGCACACACCACTTCTGGAACCAGGCGTGCTTGAGGGCATAGACCCCGGCCAGGCCAGCCTGAATGCTGATGTCTGGCCCGCCTAAGCTGCCAAAGCCATCGGCGGTGGTGATCGCTTTATCTCGTCCCTCTCTGTCCTTGCCGTAGGGAACTGCATCCGACAGGGTTGCCTTTTGACCCAGCAGCATGAGGGTGGCCCACAGCCCCGCCTGGTGCGGCAAGTCGATGTGTACCCACTGCCCGGCATCCCGCAGGGTGGTGATATAGCGAGTGCCATCGACAATATCAGTACCGTTGGGGTCGATATCGCCGTTGTTGACTCGGTTCCAGGTATCCAGGTCGGTCATGTAGTCGAGACCGGGGCGCGGGTAGCGCTGCTGCTGGCGAATGGGCTGGTTGCCAAAGTTAAAGTCCTGCAGCAGAAACTGCGACACATGGGGGCCGACCGCGCAGCCCGCATAGGGACCGCGAAACAGCGTTTGAGGTGTGCAGAAAAAGCCAAACTGGTCTTCAAAACCCAGGGCATTGAGGTCGTCGCAGGCGGCCTGAATCAGGCCACTGTTGGCGTACTGGTCAAAGGGCACATCGCGGCAGAGGGCCATCCAGTAGCGTTCAACCATATCGATCGCGGTGCTGCGGCTGGCAAAGGCTGGGGCAGCGGCCATCCGGGCGCCGTTGGAGTCGTTGCCGATCGCCTGGTAGGAGAAGGCGTTGAGCGGGTTGACCAGGCGACGCTCTCCACCACCGAGTTGCACCCGCTCCAGGGCCTCTTGGGTACCGACCTGAAGGGCATCGAGCAGCGATCGCAGCGATGCGGGGTCAACCAGCCCTTTGTCGTCGTGGACCAGGGCTTTGGTAAACGAGGCAAACCCCGGCAACCCAATCTGCTCAAACCGTTCCTCATCGCAGTTAGTGGCCGGAGAATCGAGGCTAAACTCATCAAAGGCTTTATCACGCTTCTGGTCGCGCAGGGCGCGAGCTTCGTTGCGGCGCGCTTCGAAGTCGCGACCAGGGCGTTGGGCGTAGAAATGGCAGTCAGACATAGACATGTTCCTCGATGAATGGGCTGGTAACGTTCCAGGGGATGGCTGACTCGCGTCAGGCCCCAGAGAGGCCGGGGGGAGCGCCAGGAGGGGCGGCTTTTCAGGAGAGAATTGCAGCCACAAATATCCGAAAAGCTTCCTGAAATCCATAGGACAAAAGGGGATGAATCAGAACTTTGTCAGCCAAGTTCTGGCAGCCGTAGAGCACCACTGAAATGTGGACAAAAGCCTGTGTCTTTTAACCAGTGACGGTTTAAGACGGCTCGTCCTCAGCACATGTCTAACTTAAACAAGCCAGCCCAAATGCCACAGTACCCGCGCGGGTAAGCTTTGCTCCAAAAAGTACTAATGCTGCGATCGCATCTTTTTTGTCATTAATAAAAAACTGGCCGCAGCACATCTCGCACCAGCTGCAGCTCTGACGTTTCAATTCACCCAGAAATTGCGTTAAACGCTGTAGCGCATAGGCTACCCGAGCCGGCTTATGCGCTATTGACGCTATTCTCCCCACAACTTTCCCTGCGCCTGTTCAGAACCCTCTACTTGGTAGAGCACAAACCCTCGCCACCGATTTGACAATCAAATTCATGGGCACAGGGGGAATGTAGGGGAGGACTCAATGGGGCGACGGTTGGTTTTAGCCGCTATCTGGATCGAATTTTTGGGCTACGTTCTCTGGCTGGCACCGCTCGATCGCCCCTACACCTGGACGTTTGCGCGCAGTTTAATAACGCTGCACTGGGGCGAGATCAACGCCTACCTGCTGGCCATTTTTTGGCTGATGGGGGTTTGGCCCATGATCTACGCCTGTCTGATGTTCGCCGATGGCCAGATGCAGCCATTTCCGGCCTGGCCTTTTTTCATAGCCTCAAATTTTACCGGGGTGATTTGCCTGCTGCCCTATTTGCTGATGCGGCAGCGTAACCAGAACTTTGACGGCAAAAAAGACGAGTGGCTGAGCTGGCTAGACAAGCGCTCTACCGGTGTTGGGCTGTTAATTGCGGCGATCGCGCTGATTGGCTATGCGGTCATTACTGGCGACTGGGCTGACTTTTGGGCGCAGTTTCATACCCATGCCTTTGTGCATTTGATCACCCTGGATTTTTGCCTGATGGGAGTTATTTTTCCGCTGACGTCGCTGCTCGACGATGACATGCAGCGACGCGGAGTTTATCGATCCAAATGGTTTTGGGCGATCGCGCTGGTGCCCCTGTTTGGTCCGCTGCTTTATCTCTGCTGGCGACCGACTTTACTCAGTGTCGAGACCGATCTAAAACAAGCTTTGCCTGGGGCAACCCTTTCCTCTTGACAATCTCTTCCTTTCTACGCGCCTGGTTCATTCCAATGAGCGATGAGGCTACCGGGCTTCACTTGTTAAAACGTTAAATACTGCAACGGTTGTGGCCTACTTTGCTCAGGTTGCAATGGTTGCTGGCTTCGCACAAAGGAGGAAGCGCTCTATGGCTTCACAACACAGACGCGCGGTGGGAGTTTTTCCCGATCGCCCCAGGACAGCTTCTGCTTTGCAGGCGCTGAACGATTCAGGCTTTTCTATGAGCCACGTTTCAGTTATTGCCAAAGACTCAGATCGGCAGACTGCGATCGCCGGTATCAACGTCAAAGATGAAGCAGGTACTCAGGCTGATACAGGCGGCGCCGTCGGTGCGGTGACAGGGGGCATTTTGGGCGGTGTGACCGGTCTCCTTGTTGGACTAGGTACGCTGGTCATTCCGGGTATTGGCCCGGCCCTGCTGGCTGGAGAAGCCGCTGCAGCGCTGTCGACGTTGGTGGGCGGTGCCGCCGGGGCCGCTGCGGGCGGTCTTGTTGGTGCCCTGATTGGCATGGGCATTCCTGAGCACCGGGCCAAGCAATACCGCGATCGCGTGGCCCAGGGCGACTACCTAGTCATGCTCAAAGATACTGAGCCCGAAATCGCTCGCGCCGAGCGCACGTTAAAGGCCGCTGGCATTCAAGACTGGGGCGTTTACCAGGCTCCCGATAGTGCCGCCGCCGTTGGCTCACCCAATGCCACCTTCAGTGGAGACCCCTCTCTTTCAGGCGGCAGTCTGGCTGGTAGCGGTCTGGCTGGCGATGGCCAGGTATCCGCTGGCCGAGACAACCCCTACAACCGAGTCGATCACCCGATGGATCAGGGCTACCCCCATCGAGAAGTGCCTCGGTAGGATGTGCCGCCCACTGATAGCTCTGCCCTGCGCCTCCAGCCCAGTTGGAGGTGTGGCAAAGCCGTAGGCCAACTCAGCTGACGTGGCTATCTGGCCCCGTCAATCCTTGAACCCATTGCACCCGTTGAGGAAAAAACTTGTGAATATCTTGAAATCTATCCGCCTTGGGGTTATTGCCCTGTGTCTGGGCGTTGTGCTGTTTACCACCAGCGCCTGTGGTACTGCTACCCAAACTCGCACCGGCACCGGGTTAGCCCCTACCGCCTACAGCCAGCTTGAGCGCGGCGATACCGCCAGCGGCGAGAACTATGGCCGCTGGGTCATGCAGACCGCCCGAGGACTGATCAGCGACGCCTACGTGCGCGACAACGACAAGCTCGGTGTGGTGATCTCGCCCGAAGTAGCGCCGCGGGAAGTGAAGCCCTTAGCCCAGTCGCTGGTGCAGGGTTTCCACAAAAAATTCCCTAATCGCGACCTGAGCGTGCTGGTTTACGCTCCCGACAAAGAGCTGATTTTGACGGCCAACTACGACGATACGACCCGTCAGGTCCAGTACCAGTAGACGGTTTCGTTCCTTCAAAAAACCAGTTCATTTCAAAGCAAAAAATTAGAAAGAGTAGGACAAAAGTATGAGCAGCAGCAAAGACTATAAACGCCAGATCATGAACGATCTGGCCGGTGGCAACACCGAAAGCATTGACAGCCGAGCCACCCAGCCCGAGCGCGAGTATGCCAACTTCGACGATTTCGCTAAGCGCTCATCGCGTGAGGAGCGGCGGGAGCTGGGGCGCGGGTTCCACCCCGATCGCATTCCCACTAGCCAGATGGAGCCTGAACTGCGCAAGGCGATTTCTCAAATTAAGCCCCAGGAGCGCGACGATGTTGCCCGCGACCTGTTTAAGCACCTGAAAGAGCGCGGCCTGAGCGATCGCGACCTGGAGAAGCAGCTAGGCCTTTCGACCCACCACGCCAGCCGCATGAACGAAGACGACGTGACCAAACTGGCATCCTTCACCTACCACAGCCACCCCGACATCTTCCAGGATGTGCTGGCCGACCAGCCCGGTATTCTGAAGTTCTTCAGCAACCCGCTGGTGGGTGCCGCTGTGGGCGCGATCGCCGCCAAGTGGCTGGGCAAGCGCTAGATTGCCTGAGCCGAGACGGCTAGCCCACAAAAGCGTGAGCAATTTCACACCGTAAAGAATAACCAACCGGGCCGTTAGGATTTCGATCCTGGCGGCCCGGTTGCTGTCTCGCCGCCAGCAACGTGAATAAGTTGCGAAGGGGCCAGATGCTCCCCTGGGGCAGAGGTATCCTGAAGGTAAGGACAAAGGACTTTGATGTCGCAAGGAGACAAGTATTTGATGACTCTTCGGGGCTTACTCAATCGGTTGGTGGTGGGCCTGCTGGTGGTGGCGATCGCGCTGCTGACCGCTTTTACCGCGCCAGCTCCCGCCGCTGCGTCCGATTCTGTTCACCCCTCCCTGCCTGAGCTAATGGTGTACCGCAGCCCCACCTGCCGCTGCTGTGGCCACTGGGTCGACCACATGAAAGCCGCTGGGTTTGAGGTGCAGGATGTCGTCACTGAGGTTATGGCCGCGATCAAAGCCCAGTACGGCGTGCCAGAAGCATTAGCCTCTTGCCATACAGCGCTTGTTGACGACTACGTTATTGAGGGCCATGTGCCCGCGACCGACGTGCAGCGGTTGCTGAGTGAAGAGCCTGATGTACTTGGCATTGCTGCCCCAGGTATGCCCGTGGGGTCTCCGGGTATGGAAATGGGCGATCGCGTTGACTCCTACACTGTGGTCTCGTTTACCCAGGCGGGCGACACGGCCCCCTTCGCCCAGCATCCCTAGCTAACTGATGGCCTACTACCGCTGCCAACCCAAGGCGTTTACTGATGCCTACCTCCACAACCTGCGGGGAGGGATTCAGTCATGCCGCTACTTTGCGACCAACAACCTCAACCGCGATTTTGTCGCCACCAAGGGGTTCTCGGTGGTGTTTACCCAGGCGGGCCGGGCCGAGGTCGATCGCCAGTTTCCCTACTTCAAACCCTACCTCGACCAGGCGCTGCTGCCCGACTGCAACGCCTTCTATCTCAATCCGCTGCTGCTGAAGCAGGGGTCGCGGGTTGACCCCCACATCGATCGATCGCTCAGGTCGTACTGCAAAACCATTGACCCGCCCGATCAAGTGAGCGTGCTCTACGTGCAGGTGCCCCCCGACCTAGCCAGCGGTGAACTGGTGCTGCAGCGAGGTCGCCAGCGGGTGGCGCAAATTCGGCCCCAGGCCGGGATGCTGCTGCACTTTCAGGGCGACCTGACCCACTCGGTGAATGCGATGGCCAGCTCCGGCAGCCGCCTCAGCCTGGTGTGCGAACAGTACAGCCTTGATGCCGATGCTCTTTGGGATATTCCCGAGTTTTTGATCGAGTCCAGGGCTGTGGCCCCCGCAAAAACTAAGCGCTGAGCCATAGATTTACAAGTTTTTGGGAATAGCTAGAGTAGTTCAGAATTCTTAGCTTTGCTGTCGGTCACTATGACGGGTTAGAGCCAAAATCAGTAAGCTAGGTCCATAGTATTGAAGTATTGAGCGACGGTAATAAGTTTGATTCAGGAAATATTTCTCGAAAGCGACTGGGAAGAAGTTGAACAGGCCCAGGCCGCCTGCGCTGAACGGGCCACCCAGCTAAGGGCTGAGGGCCACACCTGCACCTGCACCACCCTCTACCGCATCACCGATGGGCGGCGCGTCTTTCTGCTCGAAGCGCAGCACCCCGACATGGTGGAGCCCGAAAACAAGCCCTCCCGGCGCAAGCCGCCCTCGCGACGGCCCACCCAAAGAAGCTGAGAGCCGCTACTGCTTAACCAGGCTCAGGGCGACGGCCTCGGCCACCCGAATGCCGTCGATCCCCGCTGAGAGAATGCCCCCGGCGTAGCCCGCCCCCTCGCCAGCGGGGTAGAGCCCGACGGTGTTGATGCTCTGGAAGTGCTCATCGCGCTTGATGCGAATGGGGGAGGAGGTGCGGGTCTCGACCCCAGTGAGTACGGCGTCAACCATGGCAAAACCGTGGATCTGGCGATCGAAGGCGGGAATGGCCTCGCGGATGGCGGCGATCGCGTACTCCGGCAGACTTTCGCTCAAATCGCCCAGCTTCACCCCCGGCTTGTAGGACGGATACACTTCCCCAAACTGGGTGGACGGTCGCCCAGCCAGAAAATCGCCCACCAGCTGCCCCGGTGCCTCGTAGGTGCCGCCACCGAGGGCAAAGGCCCCCTCCTCCAGCCGCCGCTGCAGCGCAATGCCTGCCAGTGGCCCATCGGGATAATCGGCCTCCGGGGTAATGCCAACGACGATCGCGCTGTTGGCGTTCGACTCGTCGCGGGCGTACTCGCTCATGCCGTTGGTGACCAGGCGGCCCGGCTCCGAGGCGGCGGCCACCACCTTGCCGCCGGGGCACATGCAAAAGCTGTAGACCGTGCGCCCGTTTTCGCAGTGGTGCACCAGCTTGTAGTCGGCAGAGCCCAGGCGAGGATGCCCGGCCTGGTCGCCCAGGCGACAGCGATCGATTAGCGATTGCGGGTGCTCAACCCGAAAGCCAATTGAAAAAGGCTTGGCCTCGATGTACACGCCGCGATCGTGCAGCATTTGAAACGTGTCGCGGGCGCTGTGGCCCACGGCCAGCACCACGTGGTCGCTGGACAGGTAGTCGCCATTGTCGAGCCGCACGCCCCGCACCCGGCCCTGGTCTACATCAATGTCTTCGACCCGGTGCTGAAAATGAATCTCGCCACCGAGCGCCTCGATATTCGCCCGCATGTTTTGCACGATTTTGACCAGGCGGTAAGTGCCGATGTGGGGCTTGTTGATATAGAGAATTTCGGGGTTGGCTCCCGCATTCACCAATTCGGTGAGCACCTTGCGGCCGTAATGGTGGGGGTCGCTGACCTGACTGTAGAGCTTGCCATCAGAAAAGGTGCCCGCGCCGCCTTCGCCAAACTGAGCGTTGGACTCGGGGTTGAGGGTTTTTTTCAGCCAAAAGCCAAAGGTATCAACGCTGCGATCGCGCACCGCCTTGCCCCGCTCCAGAATAATGGGCCGAAACCCCATCTGCGCCAGCATCAGCCCGGCAAACATGCCGCACGGCCCCATGCCAATCACAATCGGGCGGTTCTCTAAGCCCTCGGGAGCCTGGGCCACCGGATTGTAGGTCGTGTCCGGCGTGGGCACTACATGGGGGTCTTTTTTGAACCGCTTCAGCAGCGCCTTTTCCTTCGGCGTCTCAACATCCACGATGTAGACGAGGGTGATGTTGCCCTTTTTGCGCGCGTCGTAGCTGCGCTTAAAAATGCTGAAGTGGCTCAGGTCTGCCGCCGTCAGGTGCAGCTTCTTGAGAATGGCGTCCTCAAGGGCGGTTTCGGGATGGTCGAGGGGCAGTTTGATTTGGCTGAGGCGTAGCATACAGAGTCGCGAAAGATCCCAGGGCAGCGCAGAAACCGATCATGCCACACAGGCTTGGAGTTCTGCACAGCCGCGATGGTCAACGACTGGCCCAGAGAGCCTTTTCCCGTCAGGAATGCGCCCTTAACCCGGTGTAGTGGTGAATATCAACCAAAATCAAGTCCAGACACCGAGTTTTGCCGGTAGGAAAACATCACGTTCAGAACTGAGCTTGGTTAGAAAACACCATTTTGAGCGGCGCTCACAAAGGATAGGTCACGATGAAACTAACGTTGGGCTGGGCTTTACTGGGCAGCGTACCCCTGAGCCTGTTGAGCAGTCTGGGGGCAGCGGCCTTCGCCAATACTATTGAGCTGAGTGTCTTACCGCTGCTGGATGGACCAACGGCGAACTGCCCTGAACGTATCATTGCCCACGAAACCATGCAGCCCTATTTTGAGGGCGGCTTTGCCACCAACGGCATGATCAAACTGCGCGACATTGCCACCAACATTCGAGTCTCCCAGTCCGATCGCTTCAGCACCACCTGGGTGGGCACCCTCAGGCCCGAGTACCGCAACTGTGAGGCTTCGGGCGGCATTGTCAGCATTGATGATGAGAGTTTTGCGGGGCACTCCTACATCCGCGTGCAGCTGGCCAATGGGCAGGTCAAAGCCATTCTCGATATGACCGGCATGGGCGACCCCAACGGGTTCACTACAGTAACGACCTTCAGGGGCCTGCGTGACGGCAATCCTCGCTGGACCTGGGGCGGCACCGATTAAAATTCCCCTCGACCTAACATTGCTTGTGTAGGGGCAAACGCCGTTTGCCCCTGTGTAAAGTCATAAATTTTTGAGTCATCCCTACATCTAGTAACCCCCCAATTAACCCTCCAGTAAGACAGAGAAAGATCTACCTAAGGTTGAACCGAGGGTTTGAATCTAGCTCCTACAGTGAAGGGGCGGTTGATTTCCCTGTCTAAATTATTTGTGGATATCTATATTCTCGACCTGCTAGTGATCGGCCTGGTGTTGCTAGCAGTCACGTTAGGGTCGGGCTGGATTGGCAGACTGCCCTTGTCCTATGCCTTGATCTACTTGATCGTAGGCTTCATACTCAGCCCCTACGGGTTTAACCTGATTCGGGCGCGGCCCGATGCTGAGCTGCTAGAACGGCTGACGGAGATGGTCGTGCTAATTTCTCTGTTTAGCTGCGGCCTCAAAATGAACCGCCCGATCAAAGCCTGGGCGTGGCATTCTACCGTTCGACTGATTGGCTTTTTGATGCCGCTCTCCATTTTTGCGATCGCGGCGATCGCCCACTTTGTCCTCAACTTGGAGTGGGGCGAAGGGATTTTGCTGGGCGCGATTCTGGCCCCCACCGACCCGGTGCTGGCTTCCGAAGTGCAGCTCTACGATCCCAAAGACCGTGACGAACTGCGCTTTGGCCTCACCTCTGAAGGCGGCCTCAACGACGCCCTGGCGTTTCCCTTTGTCTACTTTGGCCTGCACTGGCTGAAGGATGACAACTGGCAGAACTGGTTTACCCGATGGGTAGCGGTCGATCTGGTCTGGGCGATCGCGGCGGGGCTGCTGGCAGGGATCGTTGTGGCTAAAGGGGTCTGCTGGGTTGAGCATCGAATTGAAAAGGGTCGTGCCGTTGACGATTTAATGGAAGACTTTGTCGGGCTCAGCATTATCTTGCTGAGTTATTCTGTGGCTGAACTGGCGCATGGCTACGGCTTTTTGGCCGTGTTTGTCGCCGGGGTCACCATGTACCAGAAGTGCGAGAGCGCCGAGCGATCGGCCTCGCGCCTGCGGTTTATGGAGCGGCTCGAAAAACTGGCTGAGGTGGGCACCATTTTGCTGCTGGGCTCACTGCTGCGCCATGAACCGATGCTGCGCTTTGCCGGGCCAGCGCTGGTGATTGCAGGCTCTCTGCTATTTGTGATTCGCCCCCTGGGCGCCTGGGCCAGCACCATTGGTTCCCCCATTCACCCCGCCACCCGCTGGCTGTTTGGCTGGTTTGGCATTCGCGGTGTGGGCTCGCTTTACTACTTAACTTACGCCCTGGGCCAGGGCCTGGAGGGCACAACCGGCGAACTGATCGCCTGGCTAACGCTGACTACCGTTACTATCTCAGTGGCACTTCACGGCATCACCTCCACGCCCATCATGCGGTGGTACGAACGCCATATTGAAGGCAACAATGCTCTCGAGAAAGAGCTTCCCAACCCCGAGTGATCTCCAGGTAAGCCCTAACTGACTCGGCCACCAATGTCGTATGTCAAGGTTGCACGCGAGCGATAAGCATTGCAACAAACTATCGAGTGAGCTGGTACTGAGCGGGTATCCTGGCGAAGGCGTTGTCCAGGAGCATGCCCCCATGACGACCTTCGTTGCCCTCGATTTTGAAACCGCCGATCGCTACCGCGATAGCGCCTGCTCAATCGGCCTGGTGCGAGTAGAGCAGGGCCAGGTGGTTAACAAAGCCCACTACCTGATTCGCCCGCCGCGACGACAGTTTGAGTTCACCCACATCCACGGCATCACCTGGCGGCAGGTGGCTAACCAACCCGACTTTGCCGAACGCTGGCCCGAGATTGCGGCGATGCTAGCTGGGGCAGAATTCTTCGCCGCCCACAATGCCTCCTTCGATCGCAGCGTGCTCCACGCCTGCTGCCGGGCCCACAACATTGCGCCCCCGGCACCCGACTTTGTCTGCACCGTCAAACTGGCCCGTCAGGCGTGGAATATTCGCCCCACCAAGCTGCCCAACGTGTGCGACTACCTGGGCATACCGCTCAACCACCACGACGCCCTGTCGGATGCCGAGGCCTGCGCCAAGATTGCGGTCGCTTCAGCTCTCTACGCTGGCGATCGCTGATTAAACGGTTTCACAACAACGTGGAAAGCACCAAGATTATCCGAATACCAAGTTAGAGGAATAGATCGTTCTGGAATACGAAAGCTATCACCCTGAAATTTAAAATTATCTGAAGCTTTTCTCAAAGCCTGTCGATATTCTACACAAGAGATTCTCTCTGGGCTACCGTCGCTGGACAAGACAGCGTCATTAACAATAAAAGTTAGCCAACCGTCCTGTGTGGCCTCAAACACATAATCTTGGGTAGAAACAGGAACCAAATCTGAAGGGGTCAAGTCATTTTCTTGCAGTACTTCAAAAGGGTCAGTAACAGCAGAACCAGGATTAGCCATCACCTGTGCCAGCAACATTCCCCAATCGCCTACCTGGCCAGCATTACCTTGAAATAACAAACAAGCATTTAGGTCGCGGCTATCAATTTTCTCGCCTCCAACTCCAATCCAATCTCTTCGAAAGACTTCCCCACCTGTAAGAGTTTGAAGATCATTAACGTTATTCAAACTACCCTGAAAAGGCGTTTGATCTGGTTGTGAGTTCGGCAGGTAGGTCTGCTTATAATCTCGATAAGCATCTGTTTGAGGAAGATTGTAAGCAATAATTGCCTTTGCCAAGCTGATGTAGGTGCTATTTTGTAACATGGCCAAGTTGATTCGTCCATCTGGGTCTAAAACAACTTTTTCACCCGTTTTGAGGTAGATGCCAGAATTTTGAAATCCTGCGTTAGATTCGATGGATACTTGACCTATTGCATAGGGGCGAGAGCCTGATAAAGTGGCCAGGGAATTTGTTTCTCGTGAAGGACCCGATCGGGCTGCTAGCAAGAGAGAAAGTAGCAGCGTAGAAATAAAAAAACAAGCTATAACCGTAAAGCGATCGACAGGGTTCGATGTAGAAGATCTCGCTGGTCGTTCGCCAATTTTTGGAGGCCAAAACTCAATGCTGCGACCCTGAAAAAAGGCTGCAAAACAGAGAAATACAACTAAAAGAACAATAAAACTTAGGGCAATGACAACCGTATTGGTGACAGTTTGATCGTTTTCCAGCCACTTCATCAAAATGTCCATAATGGTATTGCCATATTCTTACGTTGGTAAGTTAGCATACCTAGTTAATAGTTCCAAAAGGCTGTATTGCAGATCACATTTATGAGTTGGCAAGAGCCAGATCTGCGTTAGCACTATTCACATTAGACCAAGGTATGGCCCTCTGTATTCTTGTCATGGGATTCTGCCCCAAAGCGCGCGTCCACCGTGCCGCGAAACATATTCATACCGCAGGTAAACTCGTAGCGCCCCGGTTGGGTGGGCGTAAATTCGATCGCTGTCGTCTGGTTGACGGGTAATTCTCTGGCAATGCGAAAGTCAGGAAACCGCACCGCCTCCAAGCAGCTGCTGGGGTCTTTGCGGTAGAAGTTGAGCCGCACCGGCTGCCCCGCCTGCACAACAATCTCGCTGGGGTCGTAGCCGCCATCAACGGTGACGGTAATTTCCTGCACTCCATCTGTGGCACTGGCCTGGCGAGACCTGGGCTTGCTGAGCAAAAACCACCACATCTCCAGCCCAATTAGGCCCAGCCCCGCTCCAGTGACCGCCACCTTAGACCACAGCGGTTGCTCGATACGCTGAAACTGGCCTGTAGACTGGGGCGCGCCCATAGTGCCGTTGTCCATCTCCATCTGAGCCGGGGTGCCGGTAGCTAAGCTGAGGGCCAATCCCAGACTCGTGAAGGTGGTGAGGGTGAGGGGTTTGAGTGTCATAGCGGTGCATTTGGCGGATCGGGGCAAAGAATTCAAAGTTCAAAATTGAAAATTCAAAATTGAGGTATTGGTTAATGCGTGAGAAAGGGAAAAGTTCAAAGTTCAAAATTTAGTGGGCGCGGTTGGGCGGATCAGAGAGATCCGTGGATGCATCAGGGTCCCCATTTTGCATTTTGCACTTTGCATTTCTCTCTACCCATCCACCCATGCACTCCCTTCGACTCCGCTCAGGGACCGCTACCCATCCACCCCTATCCCTGTAGCCTGGGCCGAAACTTCCGCAACCGCAGGGCATTCGTCACCACCGACACCGAGCTAAAGGCCATCGCTGCCCCGGCAATAATCGGGCTGAGCAGCCAGCCAAAGATGGGGTAGAGAATGCCCGCCGCGATCGGAATGCCCGCCACGTTGTAGATAAAGGCAAAGAACAGGTTTTGGCGAATGTTGGCCATAGTGGCGCGGGAGAGCTGAATGGCGGTGACAATGCCGTACAGGTCGCCGGAGATCAGGGTAATGTCGCTGGCGGCGATCGCTACATCTGTCCCCGTCCCGATCGCCATACCCACATCCGCCTGGGCCAGAGCAGGGGCATCGTTAATGCCGTCGCCTACCATTGCCACAACCTTGCCTTCTCGCTGTAGGGTTTCGACCTGGGCGGCTTTTTGGTCGGGGCGCACTTCGGCAAACACGCGAGTAATGCCGACTTCTCGGGCGATCGCTTCAGCAGTGCGGCGGTTGTCGCCAGTCAGCATCACCACCTCCAGGCCCATACGCTGTAGGGTGGCAATGGCGGCGGCAGAGGAAGGTTTGACGGCATCGGCGATCGCCAAAATCGCCTCTACTTTGCCATCCACCGCTAGCCAGACCACGGTTCGGCCCTGAGATTCCAGCTCTGCCCACGGCTTTTGCAGGCGATCGGTCCCAATCCCCAGTTCCTGCATCCAGCGGTGGGTGCCAATCTGCACCTGTTGACCTGCTACAGAACCTTGGACGCCGCTGCCTGCAACGGCCTCAAAGGCTTGAGAATCTTCTAACTTCACCCCCTGGGCCTGGGCATAATTCACCACAGCTTCTGCCAGGGGGTGCTCAGAGTTGCGCTCCAGCGTTCCGGCCAATTGCAGCAGGTGGAGTTCTGTGGCCGTGCCGTTGACGGTCAGGTAGTGGGTCACCGTCGGTCTGCCCTGGGTAATGGTGCCGGTCTTATCCAGCACGATCGCCTGAATGTTGTGGGCTAGCTCCAGGCTGTCGGCCCCTTTAATGAGGATGCCGTTCTCAGCCCCTTTGCCGGTGCCCACCATAATCGAGGTCGGTGTCGCCAGCCCCAGAGCGCAAGGGCAGGCAATAATCAGCACGCCCACGGTGGTAATCAGCGCCATGGTGATGTTGCCCATGACGTTGTACCAAATGATGAAGGTGAGCAGGGCGATCGCAATCACCGCCGGCACAAACCAGGACGTCACCCGGTCAGCCAGCTTTTGAATCGGCGCTTTTGACCCCTGGGCCTGCTGCACCAGCTTGACAATCTGGGCTAAAAACGTGTCTTTGCCCACCCGCGTGGCGCGAAACTTAAAGCTGCCGGTTTTATTCAGCGTCGCCCCAATCACCTCGTCACCGACGGTTTTCTGCACCGGCACGCTCTCGCCGGTCACCATCGCCTCATCTAGCGTGGAGGTGCCGTCAACAATCTCGCCATCGACCGGCACTTTCTCTCCCGGTCGCACCAGCACCACGTCGCCCAGCACCACCTCCGCGATGGGAATATCCACAGCCTGGCCCTGGCGAATCACTCGCGCGGTCTTAGCCTGCAGTCCCATCAGCTTGCGAATGGCTTCAGAAGTTTGGCCCCTGGCCCGGTTCTCCAGCAGCCTACCCAGCAAAATCAGCGCGATGATCACCGCAGCGGCTTCAAAGTACACATCAGGGTTGAGCCCCTGGGCCACAAACCACTGGGGGTAAAACGTCGGAAACAGCGAGTAGAGAAAGGCCGTTCCGGTACCCACCGCCACCAGCGTATCCATACTGGCGGAGTGGCGCTTGAGCGCTTTCCAGGCGTTGATGAAAAATCCATTGCCCGCCCAAAACAGCACGGGTGCCGTCAGCACCAGCTGCAGCCAGGGGCTGTGCAGCCACATCGGTATAAACGGAATCGGCAGACCCGTCATCATCGGCAGCGAGCCGAACACTAAAACACCACCAACCACCAGACTGAATACGGCTTTGCGGGTGAGCTGGCGGTTTTCGGCCTCGCGCTCCCGCCGCTCGTCGTCGTCCTCCGGGGCCAGCACGTCGTCTTGCATTGGCTGGGCGGTGTAGCCCGCTTCATCCACCGCCGACTGAATCTGGGCCAGACCCGTGCGCTGGGAGTTATAGGTCACCGCCGCCTGCTCAGCCCCAAAATTGACGCTGCAGGTCTCGACCCCAGGCACCGTGCGAATGGCATCTTCAATATTGCTGGCGCAGGCGGCGCAGCTCATGCCCCGCAGTTTGAACGTTTGAGTTTCCATGGGTACCCCTTAAAGCGTTTCGTGGGTGCCTTCTGAAGCATTAGTACAGGACGGCGAAAACCCGGTCTCTAGGCTGCGGCCCTGGTAGGTTGTCAGGCCTCAATGGGTAGGTTGGGTGAAACGAAGTGGAACCCAACACCAGCAAGGGTTTTGTTGGGTTCTGCTAGCGCGCCACCCAACCTACGAAAGGCCTGATTTTATCCCTAACGCTGCACTAGCAGATGGGTATACTGGTCTGGAACCAGTTTTTTGTGCTGACTTAGGCAACGGTATAGCCAGCGTCGGTAATGGCTGCCTTAATAGCCGCCTCTGAGACGCTGGCGTCGACGCTCACCTGCTTGGTTTTGGAATCGGCGCTTACCTGGGCCGTTGGGTCGATCGCCTTAACGGCTTTGGTTACTGTTTCTTCGCAGGCCGAGCAGGCCAAATTTGGCACCTTCAGTTCAATCGTCATCACAGACCTCTAAGCTCTCGATAGCTTCATTCTGAAGCTTCTAGCTGGCTGTAGAGTCAAGGATTAAGCTCAATAAGTTTTGTGCCCTTCCCCATTTCCCTAAACCTAAACCACGCTCCACGCCCTGACGCCCTAACGCTCCAAAGCCCCACGCACTGATGCGCACTGATCAAAAATTGGCGAATCTGGGCTAGCTGTGAAATAATAGAAGGCTGTGTCTTAATTTTTTTGCCCGCCCTATTCTCAGGTGAACTGTCATGGCTAAAGGCGTCCGCCTCGTCATTACCCTGGAGTGCACAGAGTGCCGAACCAACCCGGACAAGCGCTCCAACGGTGTATCGCGTTACACCACTCAAAAAAACCGTCGCAACACGACGAACCGCATTGAGCTGAAGAAGTTCTGCACTCACTGCAACAAGCACACTGTCCACAAAGAAATCAAGTAAGTATCACCCATGGCCTACTTCCGTCGTCGAGTATCTCCAATCAAGCCTGGAGACCCAATTGACTACAAAGATGTCGATTTGCTCCGTAAGTTCATCACCGAGCGCGGCAAAATTCTGCCTCGCCGCATCACCGGCTTGACCGCTAAACAACAGCGGGATCTCACCACTGCCATCAAGCGTGCCCGCATTATCGCCCTGCTGCCCTATGTGAATGGGGAAGGCTAGGCTAGGCTAAAGATGGCGATCGCTAGGGTGTTGGCTTGGTTGACAAAGGAACGCTAGTCGAATTTAAGCACCAGGGGCAGCCCCGTTTAGGGGTGGTAGATCGGCCCGAGGGCAAAAAAAACTGGGTGGTAATCGACGAGCGTGGCCAAGCCCACACCCTGCACCCGCGCGACTTCATCTACGAGGTCAGCGGCGATACCTATAAACCTGCCGATATTGGCCCCTTTGTCGCCGAGGCCGAGTCCTATATCGACCCGTCCAGTCTGGAGATCGCCTGGGAATTTTTGAGCGAAGCCGGGGAGTCTGCCGACCCAGCTGCTTTGGCGCAGCTGTTGTTTTCAGAACAAAGCCCCGCTTTTTGCTACGCGGCCCATCGGCTGCTGGCGGAAGACAAAGTTTTTTTCAAGCAGAAGGGCGATCGCTACGAACCCCGCCCTGCTGCTCAAGTTGACGAACTGCGCCTGCAAATCGAGCGCGAAACCCAGCGCCAGCAGGAGTGGGAATCCTTTATGACCAAGGCTCGCCAGGGGCTAGCGGGCGAAACGGTGGACTGGGACAAAAGCGATCGCCCCCGCCTCGAAACCCTTGAGCGCCTGGCCCTGTTTGGTGACGAGTCAAACCAGCGCACCCAAGCCGTAGAAATTCTTAACGCATTGGGTAGTGCCCCGACGTCGGCGGGCGCATTTGATACCCTAGTGGCACTGGGACTGTGGAGCGTTCACGAAAATTTAGCTCTACGCCGCAGCCAAGTTCCCAGTCACTTTTCTGAGGAAACCCTTACTATGGCGCAGCAGCGTCTTCAGTCTCCGCCACCCGACCCCGATGCCCAACGGTTAGACCTGACTCACCTCAAGGTTTACACTGTAGACGATGCCAGCACTCAGGAAATTGACGACGGTCTCAGCCTAGAAACCCTAGAGGACGGTACCCAGCGCCTCTGGGTACACATCGCCGACCCCACCCGCTGGCTGCTGCCCGGCGATGATCTCGATCTAGAGGCGCGTCGCCGCTGTACGACGGTCTATCTGCCCACCGGCATGATTCCCATGTTCCCCATGGAGCTGGCCACCGGGGCCATGAGCCTGATTCAGGGCCAGACCTGCTTTGCCCTCAGCTTTGGCATCACCCTTACCGCAGAGGGCGACATTCAAGACTACCAAATTCACCCTACCCTGATTCGACCCACCTACCGCCTCACCTACGACGACGTGGATGAAATGCTGGAGCTGGGTGTTACCGCCGAGCCAGAGCTGCAGGGGCTGGCCCACTGGGCCAAGGTGCGAGGCCAGTGGCGCATGACCCAGGGAGCGATCAGCATCAACATGCCCGAGTCGAGCATCAAGGTGTCTGAGGCGGGCGACGCCATTGAGATCGAGGTGTTTAACGACTCGATGGCGCGGCAGATGGTGGCCGAAATGATGATTTTGGCTGGTGAAGTCGCCGCCCGCTACGGCCAAACCCATGCCTTGGCCATTCCCTTTCGCAGTCAGCCCCAGCCCGAGCTACCCTCCGATGAAGAGCTGATCTCCCTGCCTACAGGCTGGGTGCGCGACTCCGCTATTCGCCGCTGCATGACCCGCAGCGAAGTGGGCGTTACCCCCAGCCGCCACGCCACTTTAGGGCTAGACAGCTACAGCCAGGTGACCTCACCAATTCGGCGCTACCTCGACCTGGTTACCCACTTTCAGCTCAAGGCCCACCTGCGGGGCGAGCCGCTGCCCTTTTCCTCGACTGAGGTGACCGAGCTGGCGATCGGGGCCAGCTCGGCCGCCTACGAGGCCACTTTGGTGGAACGCCAAACCAAGCGCTACTGGGCGCTAGAGTACCTGCGCCGTCACCAGGATCGGGTTTGGGAAGTCATGCTGCTGCGCTGGCTGCGGGAAGACGAAGGCCTGGGGCTGATTATGATTGAGGATTTGGGCCTGGAGCTAGCCATGCGCTTCAACCGGGCCGTGTCCCTGGGCGAACAGCTTCAGGTGCGAGTCAGTCATGCCAGCCCTCGCCAGGACGTGATTCGCTTTGAAGAGGTAGCTCCAGAAAGTGAAGAGGCGGCGGCGGTAGCCACAGCGAGCTAGGGTAGCCCTGGGGCAAATCTAAACAGATATCCTGTAGCGGAACCCTAACTTACTTGTTAAATCACTTAATTTGAAGCGGAGCTAGCCTTTTGTTATGGGCACTCTGGGCCAAAGCGTCATGCGCTCAGCAGCGGTTCATGAGGAAAAGGCCCGTGTTAGTGAGTTCCTGTCAACGAGTTAAGTCGTCTTTGGTTCATTGGGCGGCGCGATTCGCAAAGCGTTCGGCACCCGACTCGGAACGAGTATCCGTCCCGGAATCGCCCGCTAAGCTAGCCACCTGGGGTCTGGCGATCGCGATCGCTACCCTCAGCGCCCTGCCCGCCACTGCCCAAACCCTGAGCGAAAAGGTGCTGGCGATGGAGCAGGGGCTGGAGCAAGACTTTGCTGAATACTTTGGCGAAAACCCCCAGCAGGTTACCCAAGGGCCAGCCGAAATCGCCGCTACCCTGGCTCGCCTGGGGGCCGAGACAAACACCAACCCCGCCGTCCTGTGGGTGATCCCACGGGGTGACCATCTGCACCTGGTGTTGCTGACGGCCAAAGGTCAGCCCATCGTCCGCGATCTCTACGACGTGCCCGACGATGAGCTGCGCCGGGTGGTCAACGACTTTATGCTCGAAACCAGCAGCGTGGTGCCCCGCCGTCATCGCCCCGCCGCCCAAAAACTCTACGAGTGGATAATTGAGCCCTACGAGAGCGAATTTTTAGCAGCCGAAGGCATCGACACCCTGCTGTTTTGCCTGGGTGGCGGGGTGCGGGGCTTGCCCCTGGCCGCGCTCCACGATGGCGACCAGTTTTTGATTGAAAAGTACAGCCTCACCCGCATCCCCGCTTTTAACCTAATTGAGACCGACTACACAGCCCTGCGGCCCGGCAATATTTTGGCCATGGGGGCTTCAGAATTTGAGGCCCAGGAGCCGCTGCCCGCCGTGCCTACCGAACTCTCCAGCATTTTGGCAGAGCTGCGCGGCACCAGGCCGGAGGGTGAGATCTGGCAGGGGCGATCGTTTTTGAATCAGAATTTTACCTTGCCTAACTTGCGTCTCTGGCTGCGGGCGCAGTCGCCTACGGTAGTGCATTTGGCTACCCACGCGGTGTTCGAACCCGGTGCCCCTGCTAACTCCTATATCCAGCTCTGGGATCGCCAGCTCAGCCTGGAGGCCATGGGCCAGGTCAACTGGAACTCTCCCCAACTGGAGCTGCTTGTGTTGAGCGCCTGCCGCACCGCTGTTGGGGATGACGAGGCGGAGTTAGGCTTTGCCGGGCTGGCCCTGCAGTCGGGGGTGAAGTCGGCCCTGGCCAGCCTGTGGAATGTGGATGATGCCGGCACCCTGGCGTTGATGAATGAATTTTATGTCGCTTTAGGCCAGACAACGACTAAGGCCGAAGCTCTGCGCCAGGCCCAGTTGGCTATGCTGCGAGGCGAAGCGCGGTTAGAGGCCAATCAACTCCTGCTGTCTCGCGGTGCGGTGCCGGTACCTGCCGATTTGGAGGCCAGTTCCGCCGACCTTTCCGCTCCCTACTACTGGGCCGGATTCAGCCTGATCAGCAGCCCCTGGTAAGCCCAACCCCGTTGATAAGAGCTTAATCACCATTCACCAAAACTTCACCCCTCAAGCCCTGTCCCCAGTGGTACTACGGTTCTTTTGTAGATTCAGAGATCACTACCTTGAAAAAGAGACATTGACTAACTAATTCAACGCTTTTGCACTATGAGTATCGTCACTCGATCAAAACTTTCATTGGGACTTTCACTTGTTTTAGGGCTGGGGCTGGGGGTAGTTGCAGGGGCAACCCCAGGGTTGGCTCAGGCTGATTTGGCTCAATCTAACAACGGCGATCGCGGCGAATTTCCTGGTCGCCGGGTCGGGGGTGGTACCCGTGGCGGCTGTGCCATTGACAGCCGATCGCTGGCGGCGCTGAATCCGGCCAGCAACCTGGGGGTCACGGCGAGCGATCGCCCCTCCCTGTACTTTTCGGTGCCAGCGGCGGCAACCCCCTATCACGGCCAGTTTATTCTGCACGATGCCGACGAAAACCGACTGTACGAAACCACCCTGACGGCGGGTACTGAGCCTTTAGTTGGCGTCCACCTGCCCACTGACCTGGTTCGGCCAGAGCAAAACTACCACTGGTATTTTGTCGTCTCCTGTAACCCCCGCGATCTATCGCAGAATGTGGTGCTGGAAGGGTGGCTACGGCGGGTGCCGCTCGCCCCGGCCCCCACCGATACAGCGCTGGTCGAAACCCAGCTCGACTTGGTCACAACCTACCAGGCCGAGGGGCTGTGGAGTGACGCGATCGCCCTGATGGTCGAGCTACGCCAGACCCATCCCAACAACGAGGCGGTACAGGCTGAGTGGAGCCGTTTGCTAGAGGCGCTTGATCTCGCCACCGTTGTGCCCTAGCCGCCCGTTATGAAGCTGTGCCGTCGGTGGCCAATGCTGTATCTTCTGCCCAGCCAGTTACGTGCGGCTGGGCGATCAATTCTGTTGACCAGTTGTTTGACCACGCTACTGCTGCTGGGTCTGCAAACTCTAGGCTGGCTAGAGCCGCTGGAGCTGAAGGTCTTTGACCAATTTATGCAGCGGCGAGCCGATGTTGCCACCGACAACCGCCTGCTGATAGTTGGCATTGGCGAAGCCGATTTGCACCGCTACGGCTGGCCCCTCAGCGATCAGATTTTGGCCCAGGGGCTAGCTCAGCTACAGCGGCATCAGCCCCGGGTAATTGGGCTAGATCTTTACCGCGATTTGGCTCACCCGCCTGGGGAAGCAGGTCTCAAAGCGGCACTTCAAGTGGATAATCTGGTGGCTATCACCAATGTTGCTAACGGTATTGCCCCGCCGCCGGGGGTGCCCCCAGATCGGGTTGGCTTCAACGACCTGACCCTCGATAGTGATGGGGTACTGCGGCGCAGTTTGCTATTTGTGGCCGCCGACAGCCAGGATTACTATTCATTTGCGCTACGAGTCAGCCTGCGTTACCTGGCGGCTCTCGGGCAGGGGTTTCGCTATGATGCTCAGACGCTGCGGCTGGGGCAGACCCCAATTATGCGACTGAAGTCTACCGACGGCGGCTACCAGAGAGCCGATCAGCGGGGCTACCAAACCCTGCTCAACTACCGCAGTCGCCACGGCCCAGCCCCTACCGTCACCTGGAGCCAGGTAATGGCAGGGGAGATCGAGCCAGCCCAGGTTCGCGATCGCATTGTCATGGTTGGTACCACCGCCCCCAGCCTCAAAGACATGTTATACACTCCCTACAGCAGCGAGCTTGAAACCTTTAATGCGCCTGGGGTGATTGTCCACGCCCAGATTGTGAGCCATCTGCTCGATATTGCCCTGCACCTTCGTCCGACCTTCAGGTTTTGGCCCCGTTGGGGAGAGGTGCTGTGGCTGTGGGGTTGGGCGATCGCGGGTGGGGTGCTGGCGTGGCGGTTTGGCCATCCACTGGGGCTGGGTTTGAGTGGGCTAGCCGCCCTGGGGCTGATCTACACCTGCGGCTGGGGGCTGTTTCTGCGCACCATCTGGATTCCGGTGTTCGAACCCTCAGTGGGGTTTTCGTTTGCTCTGGGAATGACGATGGCCTACCGGCTGTTTTATACCCACAATCGCGACAGGCTCACAGGGTTGCTCAACCAGCGTGCCTGGCTTCAGCGTCTAACCCCGCGCTCGCGGCAGGTGCGGCATCCACCCGGCATGATGGTGGTGGGGTTTGATCGCTTTAGACAGATTAATACCAGCCTGGGGCAGGCCCTGGGCGATCGGCTGATGCTGATGCTGGTCGATCGGCTCCGGCGGGTGCTTCCTCGAACGGCCCATCTGGGGCGACTGAGCAGCGATGACCTGGCGCTGGCGCTCAAATCCAGCGATCGGGAGATTCTCATTGACCTGGCGCAGGCCATTCAGCAGGCTCTAGGCGAGCCCTTTAGCCTGCACGGGCAAGACATTGTAATCACGGCCAGCATCGGCATTGTCGTCCCTCCGCCCGATCAGCCCTACAGTCCTGAAAATCTGCTGCGCGACGCTCAAACCGCCATGTATCGAGCCCAGCGAGCGGGCCAGTCTCGTTACCAGGTGTTTGCCGCCAGCATGGCCAGTGCCGCCGATCAGTTTGCCCTTGAAACCGAGATGCGCCACGGCATTGCTCGCCAGGAGTTTGTGCTTCACTATCAACCCATCGTTAACCTGGAAACGAACACTATCGCTGGCTTCGAGGCTCTGGTGCGCTGGCAGCATCCGCGTCAGGGGTTTGTGTCGCCGGCCCGATTCATTCCGCTAGCTGAAGAAACCGGGCTGATTTTGCCCCTGGGCGAGTGGATCTGTCGCACCGCCTGCCGCCAGGCCCGCCAGTGGCAGCAGGATTTTCCTGACCGGGCGCTGATTGTTAGCGTCAACCTATCGGGGCGGCAGTTTGAGCAGCCCCACCTGGCCGATCGGCTGGGGCAAATTTTGCGAGAAACGGCCCTCGACGGCTGCCGTCTCAAGCTCGAAATTACCGAAAGCATGGTGATGGGCGATATCGACACCGCCATCGACCTCATGCTGGGGCTGAAGGCCCTGGGCTGTCGGCTGGGCATGGATGACTTTGGCACCGGCTACTCATCGCTAAGCTACCTGCGCCGCTTCCCCATCGATACCTTGAAGGTCGATCAGTCATTTATTCGCGCTATGGGCGACAGCCACGAAGACCACGAAATTGTGCGCACCATTGTTGGCCTCGGCCACACCCTGGGCATGGATTTGATTGCCGAGGGCATTGAAACCCAGGAGCAGGCGGCGGCGCTGCGATCGCTGGGCTGCGAGTTTGGCCAGGGCTACTACTGGGCTAAGCCCCTGCCTGCGATCGAGGCTACAGCCTTACTCAGTGCCACTGCTCTACCGCTGAGTAGCGGTGCGATCGCTCAAAGCGTCTGATCCGGACGGTTCAGCCCCTTGCCCAGCCGCTGTATCCACCCGAAAGGCAAAGGTCACCAGCGCTGCTGCGATACAGAGGATCGCCAGTAGCACCAGCGTCGGTGCCAGTCCTAGCGTCTGCTGCAAAACCGGCAGGCCCAGCGTGCCGACTACGGCCCCACCCTTTGCCACCGCAGCCGCCAGGCCCGCCCCACTGGCGCGAATCGCCGCCGGAAAGACGGCCCCCGAGAGTAAGAAGGTGGTGGCATTGGGGCCAGCATTCATCAGCAGATTGAACAGCAGGAAGCCGCCAAAGACCAGCCCCAGGGCCTCGCGGCTGCTTTCGGGTAGTGCCGTTGAGGCCGCCAGCAGCCCCAGCCCCACCGCCATGCCCAAAAAGCCGACAATTTGCAGCACAATCGGCCCCAGGGGCTTCACCAGCAGCAGCGCCAGCAAAAAACCACCGATCAAAAACAGATCGACTAGGGCCGAGCCTTGGGCTGCAGCCATCGTTTGAGCCATCAGGCCAGCAGACTGACCAAACGCCAGCGCACCTAAAATAACCGGAGTGAAAATGCCCACCCCGTAGGTAGCGATATCCTGCAAAAACCAGGGCACTGACGCCAAAATAGTTTGGCGACGGTAGGCTGGAGCAAACAAATCTGAATAAGCGAGGGCAGGAGGGTTGGTGGCGGCAATTTCTGCTGGCTCTAGCGTAATCGGCTCGCCCAACAGCACCGAAGCGGCCGCTGAAGCCGCTTCGTGGTCTCCTTTAGCCAGCAGATAGGCCGGGCTTTCGAGGGAAACCCGTAGCCGCAGCAGCGCTACCGCGATCGCCAGCACCACCCCGATCGCCAGCATCCAGCGCCAGGCGTAGTGAATCGCAATCAGCTCATCGCCAGGGTAGAACTGGCTGAATCCCTGCATGACCAGCAATCCGGCGATCGCCCCCAGCAGTGCCCCCACCGCCTGAAACGAAAACGCCCCAATTACCAGCCGATCGCGGTGGCGGGCGGGAACGTTTTCAACAATGTAGGCCACGCTGATCGGGTAGTCGGCCCCGATGCCGACGCCCACCAAAAAGCGAAAGGCCACTAGCGATGCCAGATTCCAGGCCAGGGCCGTACCGGCAGTCGCCACCACAAAAATGATCACATCTACAATCAGCATGGGCTGACGGCCGACTTTATCCGTCAGAGGGCCGAGGGTTAGAGAGCCCACCAGCGCTCCGGCCACCGCCGCCGAGGCTACCGTGCCTACCTCCGCTGGCCCCAGGCTGAGGTCGCGCTGCAAAAAGGGCAGCGCCACGCCAATAATAAAAAAATCAAACCCGTCGAGGGCAATCAGACTGGCGGCCAGCAGCCACAGCACCACCATGGGGCGCGTGATGGCAGAGCAATCGAGGCGCTGCTGAAAGTCAGCGGGCAGAGCAGTTAGAGACATCGAGTCAGGCTTTGGGTTAAGGGGAATAGTCTCTGCTACTGAGACTGTTGCCGGGTCAGAACATTCTCTTCAGCAACAGCAGGATGTTGGCCATGGCTACACGCCCAGCCACCGTCCCGGTTTTTCGGTTGGAATTCTAACCTGTCCTCGGCGAACGGGCCAGAGCTATACCCTAGCAAGCTCCGGCCCCAGCGGCTTGCCCCTCAAGCTGTATTGCTAGCGTCAGACGCACAGTTATCGAGTCTGCTATTGCTGACTGAGAATTTTTTGAGGCGTGACTATGGCCCATCAGCAAATTTATCCTCGAGGTTGCACGTTTACGGAGTCTGACTGGGATGCGCTTTACCCGTTCTGGTATCCCATTGCCTTTAGCCGCGACGTGACCAACAAACCAGTAACCGCGACCCTGCTCGATCAGCGGCTGGTGATCTGGCGCACCAGCGGTGGCCTATCGGTCGCCAATGATATTTGCCTGCATCGAGGGGTGCCCCTCAGTATGGGTTGGGTGGCGGGGGATCATCTGGTCTGTAAGTACCATGGCTTTCACTACTCTGCCGATGGGCAGTGCGTGAAGGTGCCCGCCAACCCGGAGGCTAGCATTCCCAAAAAGCTGTGCCTCAAAACCTACCCAGCCAAAGAAGCCTACGGCCTGGTATGGACGAACCTCAGCGGCGGGAACCAGTATCCCCTGCCTGAGCTACCGGCTTGGGATGACCCCGACTATCAGCAAATTTTGCCCGATGCCGTCAATCTGGACGCAGCAGCCGGACGGCAGATTGAAGGTTTCTTAGATGTAGCCCACTTTGCCTGGGTCCACACCGAAACCTTTGGCGACATCAACAATCCGGTGGTGCCTCGCTACGAGGTGGTGCCCACCGAGCACGGTCTACGGGCAGAGTACTTTAGCACCGTGAGCAACTTCCCAAAGGCTATGCAAGACCGTGCTCCCGCCGACTTTAAGTGGCTGCGGGTGTTTGACGTATTCTTGCCGTTTACGGCCCGGCTGACGGTGCACTTTCCGGGGGAAGGACGGCTGTGCATTCTCAATGCGGCGAGCCCCGTATCAGCCCGCAAGACTCGGGTGTTTGTACCCATCTGTCGCAACTTTGACAAAGATATGCCGCTGGAGCCGGTGTACGAGTTTAACTACCAGGTGTTTGAGGAAGATAAAGAAGTCGTAGAAGCCCAGTACCCTGAAGACTTGCCTTTGGATATGGCGGCAGAATCTCACATAGGGGCCGACAAGACCTCGATCGCCTACCGCCGGGGGCTGCGATCGCTCGGTCTAGGGGCACTCTACACGGCTTGAGAAACCGAGGCCTAGCCGCATTGCCCTTCGCTCCTGCAAATAGCCTCAAACGGTCAACCTGTAGCCTCTCGGCGATCGGGTGCACTGGGTGTTTTCAGACCCCACGTATGTGACCCCCTAGCCCATCAATCGCGAACCTGATCAGCAAGAAACCATTGCATCACACAGCCCGCTGCAGTTCAGAATAGGTCTTTAGCCCTTCCAGATCCTTGACTTGAAGGGCACGAGTCCACTTGACAATACCGAGCAGCTTGGCGGGCACCTGAAAAGGCTTCTGGTAGGTGTTAACAAAGTTCAACGTGACTTCTGTCTGGTCTTTGGCAAGGGCGCGTAGATCAAAATCGAGGTAGGGCGTGTGCTTCAGCGGCCCGCTGTTCACCAGGGTCAGCGAGACTTTTTGATTTGGCTTGAGGTCGATTATTTCCTGGTGCCCAAACCGCTTGCCCTGGTTAAAGAAAACGGTGCGGGCCCCAACGGTGCCATCGGCATTTTCAAGGGAGCAGGTTGAGCCAGTGGCCTCGGGCCAGGCCGACCACGACATGAGCCGTTCCTGGAGGCGAATGTTGTCATAAACCTCCGCGATAGGGGCATTGACGACAATTTTCTCTGAGTAGCGGACAACGTTTGGCAGT
Organism: filamentous cyanobacterium CCT1; assembly: GCA_003017855.1. Lineage (GTDB taxonomy): Bacteria > Cyanobacteriota > Cyanobacteriia > Phormidesmidales > Phormidesmidaceae > Nodosilinea. The sequence continues at coordinate 6,242 of PYER01000037.1, read as the reverse complement.
AGAAGTACTAAGGCGAGCATCAAGACCACGAGCAGTAATAGTCCAAGTAAAGCAAGTTCCATGTTTTTTTCCTTTCAGGCTTGACAGCGACGGCCCTATGGTGCGAGTTGTCTAGACTCAGATATAATTAGACTACAAAGTATCTTGATCGTCAAGGAGAATGTTTTGGATGACCGCGAAACTCTGGGGGCGTTAATTCTGGCCAGCCGTAGAATCTATCGAGCGATCGATGCGATCGACTATGGGATTTCTGAACGCCTTGGCATACACCGCAATGACCTGCGCGCGCTCAATCTCCTCGAAGATGGTCCACTCACCCCAAGGATCATCGGAGAAAGTATCGGTCTAACCAGCGGCTCGGTGACGGCGCTAATTGACCGACTGGAGAAGGCTGGTCTTGTTGAGCGCAGGCCGTCAGAAACCGATCGCCGTTCAATTGAGATCGGTATTACGCAGCACCGCTATGCAGAGATTGCCTCGCTGTATCGTCAGTGCGCCGATAGCCTGATGCGTCAGTTTAGTGACCAGGACGACGACCAACTCAAAGCAGCGGCGGCGGTGCTGTCAAATTTTGCGGCGGCGATGGAACAAGTGGCGGCAACATCACCGTTTGAAAACCCAAACTAAACGCCGCTACCCTCCGGTTTGCGAAGGCTAGCGGCGTTATTTAAGTGATATTCTCAGCGGCAACAAGACCGGACGGTAGCAGCAGTGCCCTACGTCAGGAGGCCATCGCAATTTCAACCATTTCCTGGAGCTTGCCGTTTTGGTACAGCTCAATGAGAATGTCTGAGCCGCCGACAAACTCACCGTTGATATAGACCTGGGGAATCGTGGGCCAGTTGGAGTACTCTTTAATGCCCTGGCGAATGTCTGGATCAGCCAGTACGTCAACCGTTTCGAAGGGCACGCCCAAAACGTTGAGAATTTGCACCACGTTGTTAGAGAATCCGCACTGGGGCATGAGCTTGTTGCCCTTCATAAACACCATGATGGTGTTGTTCTGAATTAGCTGATCGAGTCTTTCTTTAGTTGCCGAGTCCATAGCGTCGATACCTTTGCAGAATGGGGTAAAGGGTTGAAGCAAAGAAAAATTCAGGTCTAGGCGCTTTGGGCAGCCCAATCTTCCGGGGTATACGTCTTCAAGGCTAGCGCATGAATAGCTTCAGAGGACATCGCCTCGCGCACCGCCTTATATACCAGCTGATGCTGCTGCACCAGGCTACGCCCCTCAAACTGCGACGACACCACTACGACCTGATAGTGGTCGCCACCACCGGTTAAATCTTGCACCTGCACGCTAGCGTCGGGGAGCCCAGCTTTAATCATGGCGCTAACCTGATCGGGAGTAATCATGACAGAGTTTCCTTGCGGGACAGGTCGCTGGGGCACACAAATCCCCTACCCCCATATTGCCAGGAGACATGCCTACTAGATAACCCCAGCGGCATTGAATATGGCTATGGTGACTGAGAAAAATGGTGATGCGATCGCTATTCGGCTGGTGCCTCGGGTTCGGCCGGGGTGGTAGCCGCCCGCCCAGCATAGGGCTCATCGACAAAACCAAGCTCAAACAGCTGCTGATAGGCTCGCTGCCCCAGCTCGCGCGTCGGCTGCTGACTGCGCAGAATTTCCATCAGCAGGGGTACGGCTTCGTTGGGCTGGTCTTGAGAGCGGTAGACCAGCGCCAGTTGATAGGAGGCCTGATCGCGCAGCTGAGCGGTTTCGAGCGCTTTCTCGCGGTTGCTGCGGTTGATTTGGGTGTCAACTCCAACAAACAGCTGTGCCAGCTCCTGGTAATAGGTCGAGAGCTCGTTGAAGCTCTCCCTGGCCTGCTTGAGCTTTTCTTCGGCCAGGTCGTAGTTTTGCTCGGCGATCGCAGCGCTGGCCTCGGTCATTAGCTGCTGCCCCGAAGCAATACTCAGGGAGCTGCTGGCCTGGTTGAGCGGACGTACCGGCTCGGTGTCGCTCTGGGCCAGGGCTGCTCCAGACATTCCCCCTACCAGGGCTACAGATAGCGCAGCGGCGGCCCAACCGCCCAGGGTGAAACGCAAAAAGTGAGGAGAAGCGACCATGAATACGCGGGGGTGAGGGACAACTAAACTGAAAAACACTGGGGTATCTTATCATCTCGGTATGGCGTAATACCGGTTTTGGGGCCAGTCGAGCAACTGCTCCAGGGGGCATCCCCGATTCCACAGCCTTGTCCCAGACTGTATCGCTGGCAAAACGTTCCTGCCGCCAACTTCATGCCATGACCGCATCTCCTGCCGATCCTCGTATGCCTAGCGGCGGCCCTCGCCCTGCTTTTTGGGGAGAAATTTTGCAGCGCGGCGGCGAAGAACTGCGGCTAGAAAAGGTCCCGACTCGGTTTACGACCCGCCTCAGCGCCTCCTCCGCCCTGGAGCCTCTGCGCCAGCGCCTGAACCCCATTGCTCTGCGGGCGGTAGCGGGCGGTCAACTGGTGGAATGGCAGGTGGCCGAATCTGACCTCGAACCTGCCCTGGCCCTGGCTCGCCGCGATCCGACGGTGCTGTTTGCAAGCCATGTGTACCGGTTGGCCGATAGCCCCCAGACCTGGGTTTACCTGACCGAGCAGCTCACGGTGCAGTTTACCCCTGAGACAGCGGCCTCCGCCATCGACGCTACCCTGAGCGGTCTGGGCCTGGCGATTGAGAAACCCTTGGCGGGCATTCCCAATACATTTGTGGTCAGGGCGACTTCAGCCGCGACCGAAAACCCAATCAAACTGGCCAACCGTTTGATTGCCCTCAACGGAGTGCTGGCGGCAGAACCTAACCTGGCGATCGAAACCGGCCCCCTCTATCGACCCACCGACGATCGCTACCGCCAGCAGTGGCACCTGTCCCACAATGGCGGAGCTAGCCTGGCGGCGGGGTCACATATTTTTGCCGAAGCCGCCTGGGATATTACGCGCGGGTCTCGATCGGTGGTGATTGCCGTCAGCGACGACGGTTTCGACCTGAATCACCCCGACCTGCAGGGCGTGGGCAAGTTGGTAGCTCCTATCGATCTGCAAGACAAAGATGCTCTGCCCCTGCCCACTCAGCAAAACGAGAACCACGGTACTGCGGTGGCGGGCCTGGCGATTGGAGAAGAAAACGCTATTGGCATTGTCGGAGTAGCGCCTGGCTGCGCCTTTTTGCCGATTCGCACCACGGGCTTTATTGACGATCGCTCGATCGAGCAGCTGTTTGATGAAGCCGCGCGCCGGGGGGCAGCGGTAATTGTCTGCAGCTGGTCGCCTGCGACCAACTACTTTCCGCTCACCCTGCGGCAGACCAACGCGGTGACGCGGGCCGCCACCACCGGCCGCAACGGCAAGGGCTGCGTGATTGTCTTTTCGGCGGGTAACGCCAACCGTCCAGTCAGCGGCACGATCAACGAAACCCAGTGGCCCCCAAACACCCTCAGCGGCCCTACTCGCTGGCTCAGCGGGTTTGCCATTCACCCCGATGTGATTGCGGTGTCGGCCTCAACCAGCCTGGGCACCAAGGCCGCCTACAGCAACTGGGGCGAACACATTGCCGTGGCCGCCCCCAGCAACAACGCGCCCCCTAGTATGGCCCTACCCCAGGTGGGGAGTGTGGCCACAGGGCCGCCGCTGCGCCAGTATTTGCCGGGGTTGGGCATGGTAACGAGCGATCGCACCCAGGGGTTGGGCTACAGCCCCGATGACTACACCAACGTCTTTGGCGGCACCTCTAGCTCCTGCCCGGTGGTGGCAGGGGTGGCGGGGCTGATGCTGTCGGTCAACCCCAACCTGACCGCCCGGCAGGTGCGCGAAATTCTTCAGGCCACCGCCGACAAGATTGTCGATCGCACCTCCGATCCCCAACTGGGGCTACAGTACGGCACCTACAACGCTAACGGCCACTCCCAGTGGTTTGGCTACGGCAAGGTGAATGCGGCAGCAGCCGTGCGAGAGGCCCAGCGACGAGCCTTTGTCGGACGGCAGCTGGGCCGAGTGGTGCAGCAGCAAAACCAGACGGCGACGGCCATTCCAGACAATCAGCCCGGCGGGGTGGAGAGCGGCGTAGCGATTGCGGCTACCGGCACCGTCAGCGATATGCAGCTAGAGGTTAAGATGGACCACGCTTTTTTGGGCGATCTGAGCCTGAGCCTGATTGCGCCCAGCGGCACCACCGTGCTCATTCAGGGCCGTACCCTAGGACGGCAAACGGAGCTGCGCCAGACCTACAGCCTGCAAACGACCCCAGCCCTGATGCGGCTGATTGGCCAACCCGCACAAGGCACCTGGCGATTGCGCGTTGTGGACAGCGCCCCCGGTGCCACCGGTACACTGCTAGGCTGGAGCCTTACTTTGGGAATCAGCTAGAGGAGCTAACGAGGAGAGCCAGCTAGCGCTGCAGCAGAAACTCAATCCCGGTTTTGACAGCCTCGTAGCCAAACAGCAGAATCAGCGTCGTTAGGGTACCGCCCAACGCGCACAGCACCAGGCCGCCCAGGCTGATGATGCCGTCGTCGTCAAGCAGGCCAAAGCCGGTAACAAAAATACCCATGGCGGGCAGCGTGTTGGTGCCCGGAATCGGGATCATCATGGAAATCGACATTAGCGCGATCGCAATGCCCAGCACCGTGCGTCCTACCAGGCTCGTGCACACAGGCGTCAGGCGAGGGCGAGAAACTGCCTCCAGCCGCCGCAGCCAGGGAGTCCCCGCCTTGACAATTTTTTGCACCGAAACCAGGGCAAACTGCTTGTGGTTCCAGCTCTCGGGCATCCAGGGGCGGGTGCGCCCGGCAATTAGCTGTACCGCCAGCAAAAACATCACGATGCCAAAGGGAGTTGAATACCCTGGAGCCGGTATAGGTAGAGCGGAGGGCAGGGCCAGCACTACAAACAAAAAACCAAAGGTGCGTTCCCCGGCCAGGGTGAGAATTTCTTTGAGGGTGACCTGGGGTTTGCTGACCTCTTCAAAAAAGTAGCGGTTGAGTTCAGTAGAAAGACGGGCCATAAAAGGTTCTATAGGGTGATGAATAGGGATCGGGGGCTCGGCTAGTGGGTCGGGACCCGCTGCCCAGTTTGCTCCCGAATAGCTAAAAGCGATCGCCGAAAACTGGGGCGATCGCTTTTAGCTATGGTGCTAACCATAGCAAACTCAGTGAATTCCCTGGCCTGAGATGAATGGGGTTTCACACCAGCTTTGCAAAGCCACCGGGCGCTCAGTTTTGAACCAAAACATGGTCCTGCAAAAACTGATGCAAACGCCCGTAGAACTCGTCGCCAGCCCAGTCCGGCAGATCGTTGTGGTCAGCGTTTGGGACGAGCCAAAGGGCCTTGGGACCGCCGCTAGCGCGGTAGAGGGCCTCACTCATGACCGCTGGCACCGAGGCGTCGGCCAGGCCGTGCAGGTACAGCGTTGGCACCTTCAGGTGACTGACCTTGGCCAGTGAATCAAACCGCTGATTGAGTAACTGACTGACTGGAAACCAACGGTTGTACGGGGACAAAGTGGCCATATCGTCCATAGAGGTAAACGAAGCTTCTACCACCAGACCAGCCAGGTGAGGAATGCGGCTGGCTAGCTCAATACCAATCGCCCCGCCCAGAGAATGACCGTAGATGACTAAATGGTTGGGCGCAACCTGCTTTTCGCGCTGCAAAAACTGCCAGGCCGCCAGCGCATCGTCATAGAGACGGTGTTCGCTGGGAAACGGGCCTGAACTCAGGCCATAGCCTCTATAGTCGATCGCTAGAACAGAAGCACCCAGCGATCGCAGCTGTATCGCCTTACCCAAATTGCTGGAGACATTCCCGGCGTTGCCGTGGAGGTACAAGATAGTTAAGTCATTGCCGCCGTCGGTCGGCAACCACCAGCCGTGTAGCTTCCCACCGCCCTCTGCCAGGGGTATCCAGACATCGCTGTAGGTCAAGCCAAAGGCGCTTGGGGTAGCCCCCATCGTAGGGCTGGGCAAATACATCAGCCGCCGCTGCGCCAGCCATAGCCACCCACACAGCAAAAGATAGATAGTCCCTACGATGCCCAGAACACCAGCGAGAAATTTGAGCATGGACATGGAGGAGGGAGGGTAGAGAGAGAGAAAGTAGATGGATAGGTGGAGAACAGGAGCAATCAGCAACGCCAGGAACACCTAAATACTTGCTCTTCATTATGGGGGATATGCCCTATTTACCCATGCTCCTCTGTGACGATTTTTTAGTAGCTAAAGATTTGGATAAAGAATTCCTGCGATAGAAG
>PYER01000322.1 GCA_003017855.1 filamentous cyanobacterium CCT1 | reverse complement strand
GCCCCAGCGGGCCGACTTTCCCCTCGATGAACCCTGGTGGGGCTATCGCCCCGCTCCCCCCGACGAGTGGCCCATTTTGGGCCCCGGCCCCGCCGCCAACCTCACCCTGGCCACCGGCCACTACCGCAACGGCATTTTGCTTGCCCCCATCACCGCTCAGCTGGTGGCTCAAAGCATTTTAGGCCAGGGGAATGCTCAGCTAGAGCCGTTTTCCTGGCGGCGATTCCACACCGCTGCACGGTCCCATTCCACCCCGTCTACCCTTTCTTTACCCCCCCAGGCTATGACCTTCACCGATGTTGCCCCCGCTCCCGCCCTAGATACCGATCTGGCTCCCGTCCCTGGCGATTCCCTCCTGACCATTGCTGGGCGCACCTTTTCGTCGCGCCTGATGACCGGCACCGGCAAGTACAACGACTTTGCTACCATGCGCCAGAGCATCGCCGCCAGCGGCTGCAACATCGTCACCGTAGCGGTGCGGCGGGTGCAGACCAACGCCCCCGGTCACGAGGGATTAGCTGAAGCCCTGGACTGGTCAAAAATCTGGATGCTGCCCAACACAGCGGGCTGCAAAACCGCCGAAGAGGCGATTCGCGTGGCTCGCTTGGGCCGTGAAATGGCCAAACTGCTGGGCCAGGAAGACAACAACTTCGTCAAGCTCGAAGTCATCCCCGACGCCAAGTACCTGCTCCCCGACCCCATCGGTACCCTGGAAGCCGCCGAACAGCTAGTGAAAGAGGGCTTTGCGGTGCTGCCCTACATCAACGCCGACCCGCTGCTGGCCAAGCGCCTCGAAGAGGTGGGCTGCGCCACCGTCATGCCCCTGGGCTCGCCCATTGGCTCGGGCCAGGGCATTCGCAACGCCGCCAACATTCAAATTATTATCGAAAATGCCTCGGTGCCCGTGGTTGTCGATGCCGGCATTGGCACCCCCAGCGAAGCCGCCGAGGCCATGGAAATGGGAGCCGACGCGCTGCTGATTAACACCGCGATCGCCAAAGCCGCCGACCCCGTCGCCATGGGCCGCGCCATGGGCCTCGCCACCCTAGCCGGACGCCTCGCCTACAGAGCCGGGCGCATTCCGGTACAGGGGAAAGCGATCGCTAGCTCGCCAATGACTGGACGCATCACGGAGTAAGGCAACAAACGGTGAGGGATTGACTGCTTAAGCAGTCAATCCCTCACCGTCCTAATCCACAATTCTCACCCGCCCCACCTGAATGGCGTCAAACAGGCGGTTGACCTGCTTGCGTTCGCTCTCATCGACGGTGCCATCGGCGAGAACCAGGGCGGTCAACTCCTGGTACTGCGCCTGGGTGATGGTGCGGGCTTGAATGCACCGGCTAACCAGGTCGGTAATCGGGCAGTCAGGTTGAGATGCAGGTGACGACATAGAACAGAGCGGTTGAAGAATGCTATGTACCTGTTTTAACCGCTCGCTGTACCGTTGCCCAACCGCTGAGAAGCCTACAGAACAATTTGGATTCAAGCCCTCTGCTCTAAAGATGGTTAACCCAGCAACGCCAATCAAGCTGCCAGGCTACCCAAAGCAAGCGATCGCCTGCCAAGCAATGCTCGTTTGTAGAGTGCTATAGCTGTAGCCAATCAGATTAGAACGTTTGTCAGGCGAGTGTTCAAACGTTTGAAGGTTTTCAGGTTTTATAAATATCCTAAGCGAACTGGCTGCCACTACATTTGTATTGCTAAAAGCCCTAGGCTCGATCAATCTTTGAGAAATAAGAATTGTTGCCAACAAAATTAATAAGTTGCCTTATTATTCTTTGCTCAAACTTGTGAAAAATTGTTCCTTAGGTTTTTCAATTACTCTGGCAGGTACCCCCACAGCTACTGAATATGGGGGAATATCTCGACTAACAACGGCCCCCGCTCCAATCACGCTCCCTCTGCCAATGGTTACTCCGTCAAGCACTCTAACTCCTGTACCTAGCCAACAGTCGTCTTCAATCGTTATTCCTACAGCAGTTAACGGCTGAGAGTTGATAGTTCTTGTCCAATCATCAAATCTATGGTTGTTGGCATACATAGAGCAGTGCGATGCAATCATGCAGTTACTGCCAATGTTAATTGCTCCAGGACCTGCTAAACAGCAATAAGGCCCCAAACTGGAGTTTTCTCCAAGAACAATGCCGCTTGACTGACTGATCTCGCCACAATCTCTAATGCTGGCTCCGAGATCGATGAATGCATTGGCTTGAATCCGAATGGGATTGCCGCCGCTGTGAATCTCAGCATATTGATTGATTGAAGCACCTTTCTCAATAGAGATACGGCTTGTGCCGCTAAATCGAACTCTTGAGCTGATTCTTACGGAGCTATCTAATTGCTTAAATAATGGTCGAAATCCTAGAACTCTCACCGTCTTTCCGACTTTTGTTGGTACAGCACTCAAAGTGCCTGTCACAATAGATTCAAGTCCCCTTCTTAATAAATTCATGATTTCATCTTCTCTGCCTAATAAAATATCCTTCTTACGCCAACTATGCTCTACGGAATGCTTGCCTTAGATTCTTTTGTTGCTGATAGACATTGACTTAGGTGAGTTGCTTTTTTGCTCTGAATCTAACTGGAAAGCATTCATAAATTAAAGGTATTAGAAGGGTCTGTATTCCTGTTTTTCTTCAGCGTGTAAAACTATTTGAGACTTGGTGGTTTTGTCGACAGGACGTAACCGAAAAATGCGATCGCCCGGACTTTTTGAGTAAGCGATAAAATCTTATTCGCATTGGATGGGCTACTGAAAAAGAGGCCTTAAACCTGCATTCACTGTAGCTATCAAAACCTGCCAGTGTACTGATTAAAACACCTTAGTCTAAAGACAACCACTCAACAAAATTAAGTCAAGTTGGTAGACCACCTAACCACACTATCGCTTGCCAGACAACAACCGGCCTATACGACCGATTACTATCAATAGGTTGATGTCAGCCTGATACGTAGCACAGCGGCAGCTTCGATTATCGAGCTAACTAATTTTGATTTAGGGCTGCTGATTTTGGGGCTAAATTAGACCGTTTGTACATGACCTTCGCCGGAACGCCTACCGCAACTGAAAAAGGCGGCAGGCTTTTAGTGACGACAGCCCCGGCCCCAACGACACTGCCGTGACCAATAGTTACACCATCTAACACTCTTACACCAGTACCTAACCAGCAATCATCTTCGATTACAACTCCTGTACAAGATAAGCCTTGCTTACCAATTGGAGTATGAATATCAGTAAAAATATGGTTGTTGGCATAAATGCTGACATGGGAGGCAATCATACAGTTTTTGCCGATGCGAATATCGCCCGGACCCGCCATACAAACATAGGAGCCTACGCAGGTTTGTTCTCCAATCTCAATGCATCCGCCTAACGCTTCGAGGGAGACGCCGCGATCCAACAATGCCTGTGACCTTAAGATAATGCGACCATGAGGTTCGCCGCTATTTAACCGAACCCCATTGTCTACGGCCGAACCTGTCCCTAAAAAAACTCCCCTCGCGCCCTCTAGCTCTACTCCCGTACCAAGATAAGTTCCCTCGCCTAAACTGCCCAAGATTGAGCGATAAAACAAGCATCGCAGGCGATTGCCAAGCGAGAGTGGAACAGCGCCAAGAAGTGAGGTGAGAATGCGAGTTTTACGACCTACCCAAACAGAATTTGAGTGAAGTCTCTGCTCAAGCGATTTTTGCTCAAGAATATTATTCATTGTTTTCTTTCAATCTGCGAGGTTTCTGTTGCCAACAAGATGCAATCCCTAGTCGCCTAGAACCGCCGCAAAAGCTTGTGTTGGAATGGATTATCTTTCCTGAGCTAGAGCATTAAGCCATGTTGATTTGGGCAAACTGAGTTGGCTCACTATCCCAAATTAAAAATGTCTTAAGCACTGGGGCTTAGAAATATCCCAAAAAAGCACGAAGTAAAAGCTTTAGCCTAAAAAAATACTAGAAAACGAGTTTTAAGCTCAATTTTCAACAGCACTTTATCAGGGTCTTTAAAGTAGTCGGGCTAGGCTACCCGGCACTCTTTCCGGCCGTCTTATCAAGCCAGCTATGGTGGAGTCAGCGGCCTCAAATAGCTTACTGGATAACCTGTAGCTGAAATTTTCGCGTCGATGAACAGATTGCAGAAGCTACCGTTGATGCCTGGGCTTTGCTTCACCGTTGCAACCCCTTTGCCCTCTATCTTCTGACCATCTTGAGGGCCGGCTAGAGATTTGAACAATGACTGCGCTTTGCACAAAAGAGCCATCTTTTCACTGGCTTTTACATTCTCAGACAGCGAAATCTTATCGGAGGGCAGCCAGCTCGCTAGTGCTGCTCTCAACGTTGTCTTAGAAATGCAATTGCCAACGAAGTTTATCATTGACCTATCAACATGCTTGATGCTTCGGAGTATAGCTCAAGACCCAGGTCAGCGGCAATCTTCTCTAAGTATTATTAGGGATGCTGACCGTGCACTGCAGTATTCAAGCAGACATCCTCGTGTTTGTATCATTTTGTGAATAGGAATTAACTGAACAATCTTGGATAGATGCGCAGGGCGGCCAGGTGTGCCATCACAACCGTCCACCCGATTAGCCACAACAGCAGCAGAGGCCACCAGGACGGCAACCCCAGGGGCCATCGCAGCAGGTCTACCAACGAGGCCAGGGGCAAAAAACTGGCAAAGCGGGCCAGCAGCGGTGGCAGCGTATCGCGCGGGAAGTAGGTGCCACAGAGCGTAAACATGGGAATGATGACTAGAAAAATGGGCACATTCACCTGATCAACCTTGTCCACTGCCCCGGCTACCAGCAGGCCAAAGGCCCCGAACAGCAGGCTGCCCAGCCCAATTAGCGGCAGCGACAGCACCAGGCTAGAGAGGTCGTAGAGGTTGGCGACTACTGCTACCAAGCCGGTCAGGGTACCCGCGATCGCCCCCTTGGTGGCCGCCCAAAACCAGTCGCCCAAAAACACGTCGGTATAGCTCAGCGGGGCCGTCAAGAGCGCCTGCCAGGTCTTTTGAAAATTGAGCCGAATGAAGCTGCTGTAGGCCCCCTCAAAAAACGACTGAAACAGAACCCCGATCGCAATCATCCCCGGAGCCAGAAACCGCGAGTAAGGAATCATCTGCCCCAGGTACTCCACATCGCCAATCAGGGGCGTGAGGCCGTAGCCAAAGGCCAGCAGATAGACAATCGGTTCAGAGATCGGCGGCAGGCAGTTGACCAACCAGGTGCTGCGATACACCTGAAAGTGGCGCCACCAGACTGAATACACCCCCCAGGGGGTCGCGGTGATTGATTTCATTCCAGCACGCTCCCGGTGAGTCGCAAGAACACATCTTCTAAGTTAGCGGGCCGTCGCAGGAGGCGACTGGGGTGGTGGGCCTCAATCTGGCTCCACACGGCCTCAGCCTTGCCGTTGGGTAGGGTGACCAAGTGACCACTGCCAAAGGCTCGATACCAGGCTCCGTAGTCAGCGGCCAGGGCTTTGAGTCGGTCTGGGTCAACGCCTTCTACCTCAGCGACCTCACGGCCAATCACGCGGGCCACCAGGTCGGTGGGAGTGCCATCGTCGATCACTTTGCCCGCCTGGAGCAGCAGGAGGCGATCGCACAGCCGCTGCGCCTCATCCATATAGTGCGTCGTTAGCAAAATACCGCAGCCGCTGGCCTTCAGGTGCTGCACCAGCCGCCAAAAGTCCTGGCGGGCGTCGGGGTCGAGGCCGGTTGTGGGCTCGTCTAAAAACACGATTTTGGGGTGATTGAGCAGGGCGCGAGCCAGCACCAGCCGCCGCTTCATGCCACCGGAGAGATCGTCAATTTGAGCATCGGCCCGGTGTTCCAGGTTGACCAGGGCTAGCAGTTCCCCCGCCCGCTGCCGCGCCGCCGCCCCGGTAATGCGGTAGTGGTGGGCAAAGTGGGTGAGGTTATTGAAGACCGTAAAGTCGGGGTCGAGGTTGTCCTCCTGGGTGACAATGCCCATTTGAGCGCGGGCCATCTGCCCCTGCCCCGGTAGCTGCCAGGGGCCGAACTGCACAAACCCCTTAGTGGGAATCACCGTGCCAAACAGCATACCCACAGTGGTAGTTTTGCCCGCCCCGTTAGGCCCCAGTAGACCCACGATCTCGCCCGGTGCCAGGGTAAAGCTAATGCCCTGCACCACCGCCTCATCACCGTAGGTCTTCCAGAGATCGTAGGCCGTTAAACTCAATCCATCAGACACAGCTCGCTCCCCCTATTGC
>PYER01000321.1 GCA_003017855.1 filamentous cyanobacterium CCT1 | reverse complement strand
CCATCCACCCATCCACCCACCTCTCCACCCTCGTCCGCACCCGCCCCCAGCTTGCCGCTGCCACCCAAGCGGGGATCGAGACAATTTACTGTGAATTTGAGAATCCAGCGACGTATAAAGATGCGGTGGACTGGTTCCGGGCCAGTCGTCCTCAGAATTCTCAAACCATCTGGGTTGCGCCGCCGCGGATTACCAAACCGCTGGAGAACTACATTCTGGAGCAGGTGAAGCGATCGCAGGCCGATGGCTACCTAGTGCGCAACTATGACCACCTGGCCTACTTTGCTGACCAGCGCTGCGTGGGCGATTTTTCGCTCAACGTGGCTAATGCCCTGACCGCAGATTATTTTTTAGAACGCTGCGGACTGGAGCGAGTCACCGCCTCCTACGACCTCAACGCCGACCAGCTGGTGGATTTGCTGCGATCGGCCCCGCCAGAGTGGTTTGAGATCACGCTGCACCAGCACATGCCCATGTTTCACATGGAGCACTGCGTGTTCTGCGCCTTTCTCTCAGATGGCAAAGACTTTCGCGACTGCGGTCGGCCTTGCGAGAGTCAGCAGGTCAAGCTGCGCGATCGCGTTGGCACCGAGCACGTTCTCGTGGCCGATGCGGGCTGCCGCAACACTGTCTTTAACGGCGTGGCCCAGACCGGGGCCGAGTACGCCCAGCGGTTGATGCAGGCGGGGGCGAGGCACTTTCGCCTGGAGTTTTTGAATGAAGACCCGGAGCTGGTGGAGCGGGCGATCGCTCAGTACTGCCAGCTGGTGGCGGGCGACATCAGCGGCAGCCAGCTCTGGCGCACCCTGAATGTACAGAGCAAGCTGGGTGTCACCCGTGGCCCCCTAGACTCTAGCCAGGGTAACCCTCGCCAGGTTCGGTAAAATGCAGGGAACACTGACGTTACCCCGCACTCTCGGTAGACAGCATGGCGATTAAACCCATCCAGTACGAAGCGCTGCTCTCGGTCTGCACCGACCACGAGGGTGCGCTGGAACTGCTCAAGCGCCATCGCCCCTACCTGGAAGCCGTACCCAGCATGCGGCGGCCCGAAGAGAGCTTGATCACGCTGCCTCTGCCCAACGTGCGGGTGCGCGATGGGGTGCACCTCAATCCCCACAGCGAGAGCATTGCTTCTGGCTCCGTGGTGACGCTGCCCTGCGATGTCGCCCTGCTGATGTGCGATCCCGAGTGGAAAATCAAAACGGGGGTCGAAATTTTTGTCTACATTCACCGACCCCAGGAAGATTTTTCGGATTTGCTGATGCGCTGGCGGCATACGCAAATTTTGATCGATCGCGGCTACGAGTGGCTGCTACCCCAAAAGTACGCGCACCTGCTCAGCGACGGCACCGACAAAAGTCACCCGCTATTTGTGGTGTTTCCCGAAACGCCGGGCCATATTTTGCAAGGGCTGCAGGGGGCGGGCCTGCCTACGGTCATCCTGCCCTTCGACGCTGTAGTGGAAGACTCGCCTGAGGCACCCGGCACGCTCGACATTGGCAGCATTCCAGAGCTAGACGACATCGACACCAGCGCCTTAGAATCACCCGATGAGTAAACGCTGGGTTATTTTTCAGTCTCCGGTTTGGCGCTGGGGACGCTGGTTTGTGCTGGGGTTTTTGGCCCTGCGCATCGGCTTTTGGCTGACGGCTTTTCCCAACCCCGACGAAGCCTACTACTGGCTCTGGGGGCAGCGTCCGAGCTTTTCCTACTACGACCATCCGCCCTTTCACGCCTGGGTGCAGGGGCTATTTTCTGTTTTTGGACGATCCGCTTTCATTCTGCGATTGCCCAACCTGATCAGCAGTGGCCTGCTAGGAGTCACGTTCTACCATATTTGCCGGTATCTCTACGGGGATCAGGCCCGCGATCGCTTCTGGCTGGTCGTTTTGCTGGGTCTGTCGTCGCCGCTGTTCTTTTGGTATCTGGGTCTGGCCTGGCACGACCACTGGCTGGTCACCTTTGCGGTGACCAGCAGCTTTCTGTTTGTGCGCTACGTGGATGAGGCGGTCGAGAACCCTGGCGGTGGCGGTAGAGACCTGTACGGTGCCGCGCTATTTCTGGGCCTAGCTGGGCTGGGCAAGTACAATGCGCTCTTCGTGGGGCTGGGCTTTTTCGCCCTGCTTGTGACCGACAAAAAGCGCTGGCCGCTGCTGCGCGATCGCCGCCTCTACCTGGCCCTGGGACTGCTCCTGCTGGTGCTCTCGCCCATTCTGCTGTGGAATATTCAGCACGACTTTTTTTCGTTTCGCTTTTACCGCGATCGCACCGCTGGCGGCGGCCTCAGCATCAACCTGCTACAGCCCCTGGTGTTTCTGGCCCTGTGCGGCCTCATTCTCGGCCCTATCCAGAGCTGGAGTATCAGCCACCTGCTGAGAAAACGGGGTCAAACCGCTATCACCCGCCCCTCCTGCTACCCGGCCCTGGCGCTGTGGATTTTTGGTCTCTCTACCGCCGCCTTTACGGCCCTATCCACGGTTTCAGTCGCTTTGTTTTACTGGAATATTCTGGCCTACCCCCTGCTGCTGCCGCTGCTGAGCGATCGGTTTTATCGCCCTGAGGGAGCAAAACTTGTTAGGGCTGGACAGCTGGCGATCGCCCAGGGACTAGGTTTATTTGCCGCCGCAGCCCTCGTCGGCTACTACACCGTGATTCCCTTCAGCACCTTTTTGGGCGCAGTTGATCCCGACGGTGCAGCCCTCTTTGGCTGGCCCCAGGTGACCCAAGAGATTACCGCCCAGGCCCAAACCCTGGATGATCCACTCCTGCTGACAACTGATTACCGCTCGGCCTCGGCCCTGGCCTACCAGCTTGACGACCCCAGCGTGCTGGCCATTTCCGGTCGCCTTGACCAGTTTGACTTTTGGTACGATGCCGCCGCTTTAGACGGTCGCGATGCCGTGCTGGTGGGCGAAACCTGGCACCCGATCTGCCCCACTCACCTGGCTATGTTCGATCGCGTCGATCCGCCTATAACCGTTGAAGTTCGTCGCTTTGGTCAACCGCTGCAGACCTATCAAATTGTGCGCGGCTACGGCTTCAGGGCTGGGCCAGAAGGCTACCCCCTCAGTCCAGACTATCCCCTGGCATTTACCAGCAACGGTGAGCAGTGTGAGTAAGCCAGCCTGCCCAATATCACCACAATCCGCTAAAATGGTGATGCTCAAGCCCTCCGGGTTTGGGCTCCTTTAGCAGCAATGTTTTGGGAGGTGGGTCGAGGCCCACTTTTTTATTGGCATTCTTTCACGGATTAGATGGTACATCCCCTTATTCCCCAAGTGCTCGAGCTGGCGGCCCCCGTTGCCGAAGAACTAGGGCTAGAAGTGGTTGAAGCAGTGTTTCACACCAATCAGTCTCCTCCGGTGCTGCGCATTGACGTGCGCAGTTTAGAAAACGAAGACACCGGCCTCGACGACTGCGAAAAGATGAGCCAGGCCCTGGAGGCCGTGCTTGATACCAGCGACATTATCCCTGACGCCTACGTGCTGGAGGTGTCAAGCCCTGGGGTATCTGCGGCCCTAGAAACCGATCGCGATTTTGTCGTCTTTAAGGGCTTTATGGTCGAAGTTGCCCTGACTGAGGCCCACAAGGGCAAACAGCTGTGGGTTGGGCAGCTGGTCCGCCGCGACGACGACGCTGTGGTGCTCAGCCAAAAAGGAAAATCCACGGCCCTGCCTCGCCACCTGGTAAGCCGGGTAGAGTTGAGTGATCAAAGTCCTGACTAGAGGGCACTGACTAAAGGTTTTACCCGCGCTGACCGCCGCATCGAGTTTTTGAGATTAATCCAGTTTTATTGCCCCCCGTTTTATTGCCCAGAGGTGAGTAGGTTATGTCGCTAGTAAGTCTGCCAAATTTGCAGGAAATGATCGATGTCATCAGCCGCGAGCGCAATTTGCCCAAGCACGCGGTCGAGAATGCCCTGCGAGAGGCGCTGCTAAAAGGATACGAGCGCTACCGCCGTACCCGCGAAATCGATACCCACTTCGACGAAGAGTACTTTGATAACTTCGACATTGAGCTAGATGTCGACGACTACGACGACCAGGGCTTTCGGGTGCTGGCCACCAAAACCATCGTCGACGAAGTGACCAGCCAGGACCACGAAATTGCCCTCTCTGAGGTGCGCGAAGTGGCCCCCGAGGCCCAGGCCGGCGACACGGTGGTGCTCGACGTCACCCCCGACCAGCGCGACTTCGGCCGGATGGCAGCCATTCAAACTAAGCAGGTGCTGGCTCAAAAGCTGCGCGACCAGCAGCGCAAGCTCGTGCAAGAAGAGTTTCAAGACCTCGAAGGCAGTATTCTCTCGGCGCGGGTGCTGCGGTTTGAGCGCCAGTCGGTAATTATGGCCGTGGTCAGCGGCGTGGGCCAGCCCGAGGTCGAGGCCGAGCTGCTCAAGCGCGACCAGCTGCCCAACGACAACTACCGGGCCAACGCCACTTTCCGCGTCGCGCTCAAAAAAGTTTCCGAAGGCTCCCACCGTGGGCCACAGCTGCTGGTGTCGCGGGCCGATGCAGCCCTGGTGGTGGAGCTATTCACCAACGAAGTGCCCGAAATCGAGGACGAGATCGTCCGCATCGTGGCCGTGGCCCGCGAGGCCAACCCCCCGTCTCGCTCGGTTGGTCCCCGTACCAAGATTGCCGTCGATACCCTAGAGCGCGATGTGGATCCGGTAGGGGCCTGCATTGGAGCGCGGGGATCGCGCATTCAGGTGGTGGTCAACGAACTGCGGGGCGAAAAAATTGACGTCATTCGCTGGTCGCCCGACCCGGCCACCTACATTTCTAACGCCCTCAGCCCGGCTCGCGTCGACGAGGTGCGCCTAGTTAACCCCGACGATCGCCAGGCCCACGTGCTGGTGCCCGAAGACCAGCTCAGCCTGGCGATTGGTAAAGAGGGCCAAAACGTTCGTCTGGCCGCCCGCCTGACCGGCTGGAAAATCGATATCAAAGACTCCGGCAAGTACAACTACGAAGAAGAAGACCGCAAGATTGCCGATCTGCTCGCGGCTAAAGAAGCGGCGGCGGCCGAAGCCGCTGAACTGGCCGCCGAGGAAGCTGAGGCTGCCGCCTGGAGAGCAGCGGCGGCGGCCGAACGGGCGGCCGCAGAGGCCCGCGCAGCCGGTTTGGAAGTCGATGAAGCCCCTGCCGATGAGGAGGATTCAGATGTAGCAGCAGTTTCCGCTGAACCCGCCGTTGACGCGCTAGAGCTCGCAGCCACCGATTCAGCTGATCTAGCTGATTTGGATGAAGACATGGATGAATCTGAAGCAACCGCAGAAGAGCCCGAGGAGACAGACGAAGAATTGTCAGACGCAACCGCAGAGGAAGAATAGCGCTCTGGAGTAGGCCACCAATGCAACCCAACTATCGACGCTGCGTCAGCTGTCGGCGGGTCGGGCCCAAGGCCGAATTTTGGCGGCTGGTGCGGGTGTACCCGGACCGCACCGTGCAATTGGACACAGGCATGGGGCGCTCGGCCTACCTGTGCCCCCAGGCCGATTGTTTGCGCCAGGCCCAAAAGAAAGGACGGCTGGGGCGATCGCTGAAAGCCAACGTGCCAGAGGAGCTGTATCAGACCCTCTGGCAGCGCCTGGAAACAGCGGCGGCAAAAGCTCCCTAGGGCTTAACTGCCCCAGCCCGTCTCCCTCCTTAACCCAATGGCTTGCAGCAGAACCTATGATGGGGTCAGGACGCTTAACCAAAAATTTTTGCAACCGAATTGTTCCTGGGGACGATCCCTCTGAGATTCTGTTCATTGGGGAAGCAACTGATTACACTCATACTATGGGTATCTGACTGACCCCTTGCGGCGTCAGTAAACTTGCTTAGGGTCCCATGTCCACCTAGCCTTGGTTTACAATGCCATGCTAGGGCTAACGTATCCGTCAGAATGGTTTGATGTCGTTTTGTTGGACGAAGCAGGTTGAATTATGTAACAAGCTTGACTAGCGTAGGGAGTTGTGGATGAACGGCAAAGTGAGAATTTACGAGTTGTCGAAGGAATTGAATTTGGATAACAAAGACATCTTGGCGATCGCAAGTCGCCTCGATATTGCCGTGAAGAGTCACAGCAGCACCATCGCTGAGTCAGAAGCCGATCAAATTCGCTCGGCGGCGCGTCAATCACGCACGAGCAGCGGTCCCAATCGGCCCGATCGGCCTCGCCCGGCAGCACCGATTAAAAACGGTGCTCGTCCTGAGCGTAAACAGCAGATTTTAGAAATTCGGCGGCACCGGGTTACCCCCAAGGCTGATACC
>PYER01000320.1 GCA_003017855.1 filamentous cyanobacterium CCT1 | reverse complement strand
GCGCCGGTCACCGACTCGGTAGTGCGGCTGGCCCGGCCCCTGCTGGCGGCCAGCCTGCTGGTGACTGGGGTAACTCTGGGTCTGCGGTACCTGGGCTGGCTGGAGTTGGTGGAGCTAACCGCCTACGACCACTTCATGCAGCGGCAGCCCGACCTGGGCCCGGACGATCGCCTGCTGGTGGTGGGCATCACCGAGACCGACCTGCAAACGCTGAAGGAATGGCCCGTGAGCGATCGCTCCCTGGCTCGTGCCGTTGCTGAACTGCAGCGGCACGAGCCTGCGGTTGTTGCCGTAGATATTCTGCGCGACTTTCCCCAGGGACCTGGCCACGCGGAGCTAATTCGGCAGTTTGTTCAGCACCCAACCATTTTGGCCACCTGCAAAACCAGCTCTCGCGATGATCTGGGCACACCGCCGCCGTCGGAGGTGGTGGCCGACCAGGTGGGGTTTGCGGATTTGGTCATCGATCCGGGGGGCATTTTACGGCGCAGCTTGCTGATGGTGACTCCACCCCAGCCCGATCGCCCCTTTCCCAAACAGCACCACTGCAACAACCCCAATCACACCCTGCTGTCCTTTGGCTTTCGCTCGACCCTGCTGTACCTGCAGGCCCAGGGGGTAGAAGCAGGCTTTACCGAAGCGGGGGAGTTGCGCCTGGGCGATCAGGTTATTTCCCCGATTGGCCCCGATACAGGCGGCTACCGCAACGCCGACACCGCAGGGTATCAGGTGCTGCTGCACTACCGATCCGAGAGCCGCGCGGTCCCTATGGTGTCGCTGCTCGATGTGCTAGAGGGGCGGGTCAAGCCAGAGCTGGTGCGCGATCGCATCGTCATGGTGGGCTACACCACCCCCCAGTCCAAAGATGATTTCTACACGCCGTTTAGCTCATCTCGCCGCGACAAGCAAAAGATGCCCGGCGTGGTGGTTCACGCCCAGTCGGCCAGCCAGCTGTTAGGCATCGTCCTCGACGGCAAACCCCTGCTGTGGGTATGGCCGCTGCCGGCCGAGCTGCTGTGGATTTTGGCCTGGTCAGTGCTGGGCGGGGGGCTGGGCTGGTATTTGCGCCACCCGGCCGCCTTTGCCCTGGTGGTGGTCAGCGGGGCCGGAGTGATCTATGCCGTCAGTCTGGCCGTGTTTTTTCAGGGGGGATGGATTCCGGTGGTGCCTGCGATCCTGTCGTTCTTGGGCACCGCCGTCGGCGTCGTGCTGCTCGATCGCTTTAACAACAGCGCCTATGGTCAGCAGGTGTACCGCAAGGTCAAAACCCTGCTCCACCTCGACATCGAGATCGACGAAGACAAGCTCGAAAAACAGGTGGCCGAGATCACCGAATCCGACTACTTTCGCGACCTGCAGGACAAGGTGAAAACCCTGCGTGAGGGGGAGTCCACTGGCGAAAGCACCTTTGGCCAGACGGTACCCAAATGGTCAGGTGATACTGTATCTAGCCAGGGTAACTCCGACGCCTACCCAGACGACAACCTCGATGCGCTAAACCTGCTGTTGGCCCCCGAGGTACCTCCCCCAGCCCGTAGCGCTGTAGGAGCTAAGGCACCGACGGCGGGTGACGACGACGGCCTCGATTTTCTCAATGACCTCAACCGCGACGCCCAGCAGTTTAAGCGACAGCGTGCCCAAGCAGCGGCCCCGCCCACCGACGACGGCCTTGATTTTCTCAACGATCTCAACCGCGATGCCCAGCGGCTCAAACAGACGCTGAGGGGTGAGGAGCCCCGCTACAGCCCGTTTACCCTGGAGGACGCCTTTTGCTGCTGCAACGACACGAGCAAAGCCACTAGCCTCTACATAGATTTTATCGATCAAGAGATTAAGAAACTCAAGCAGTGCATCCGCGAGCAAACCTCCCAAAAGGTTTAAACATCCATCAAATACATCCGCTTTTTCAAGTTTTTAGGCTTTGCGATCGGCCTGCGGGGCTGTCACAGTGCGCCAAACGGTAAGTGAGGCTACAGAATAGGATTTGTTCTAGCGCATACTTTAGCGAGACATATCTCGCTGGCCCTCAGGCCTCTATTCGTTGATGGGAGCATCTTGTCTTGGCTAGAGGCAAAGGAGCGCTCCTGGGTTAGGCCTTGCCGTTTCAGGTTTAGCATTTCGGAAAGGTGGTACGACAACTCGATGGCAAAGATTATCTCCATTCACTCGTTTCGCGGGGGCACCGGTAAATCCAACATGACCGCCAACCTGTCGGTCATGGCGGCAAGTCAGGGCAAACGGGTGGCCATTATCGACACCGACATTCAGTCCCCCGGTATTCACGTGCTGTTTGGGCTGGACGAAGACAGCATGGCCCTCACCCTCAACGACTACCTGTGGGATCGCTGCACCATTGCCGAGGCGGCCTACGATGTCACCCCGGCTTCGGTGGCCGCAAAGGGCGGCAAAGTGCATCTGATTCCGTGCAGTATTAAGGCCGGTGAAATTGCCCGCATTCTCAACGAGGGCTACAGTGTGATGCTGCTCAACGACGGGCTGCGCAAGCTCTGCCAGGAGCTGGCGCTCGACTACCTGTTTATTGATACCCACCCCGGTCTCAACAAAGAAACCCTGCTGTCGATCGCCATTTCTGACTCGCTGATTATCATTCTGCGGCCCGATCGCCAGGATTTTCAGGGCACCGCCGTTACCCTGCAGGTGGCCAACCGCCTCGACACACCTAAAACCAATCTGGTTGTCAACAAGGTGCTGACCAAGTACGATCGCGAGGCGGTGCGAGAGCAGGTGGCTGAGAAGTTTCAAACGCCGGTGATTGGCGTCTTTCCAGTCTCAGAGGAAATGATTGAGCTGGGCAGTAAGGAGCTGTTTACCCTCACCTTTCCCGACCATCCCTACACCACTGAGCTGAGGGGCGTAGCCCGCCATGTCGTGACCTAGGGTGGCGCGCTGAACAAAGCTTTTGACGCTAAACCCCTACAGGTCGGCTTGGCCGCCTGGACTCCGCCATCTCGCTATTCTCTCAGGTTCAAAGGTAGGTAACCGGGTGAACGACAGCCAAAACCAGCAGGCCCTCGACGCTCAGCTCGATTCTCTAATTCAGCCCTTCAAGGCGGTGGCGTCGCCGCTGCAGGAGTTTTTAAGCGACCTGTATATCAAGTACAAACCTCTGACTGAGGGCAAGGTGGCCGACTATATTCCCGAACTGGCGAAGGTTGACCCCGACCTCTTTGCCATCTCGGTGGTGACAGTGGACGGCAAGGTGATCGAGGTGGGCGATATCGATCAGCTGTTTACCATTCAGTCGGCCTCAAAGCCCTTTGTGCACGGCCTCACCCTCGAAGACTGCGGCCGCGATTTTGTCCTGTCGCGGGTGGGGGTCGAGCCGACCGGCGAAGCCTTTAACGCCATTGTGCTGGATGAGTCATCGGGGCGGCCCTACAACCCGATGGTGAATGCCGGAGCGATCGCCACCGCCGGCCTGGTCAAGGGCGACGACCCCACCGCCAAGCTCAACCGGGTGATGGAGATGTTTCGCAACTACTGCGGTCGCGACCTCTATGTAGATATGTCGGTGTACACCTCGGAGCGCTCTACGGGTCACCGCAACCGGGCGATCGCCCACCTGATGCTCAACTTTGGCATGGTCGACCAGAACCTCGACGACATGCTTGACCTCTACTTTAAGCAGTGCTCGGTGATGGTCAACTGCCATGACCTGGGCGTTATGGCCGCCACCCTGGCCAACAACGGGCGCAACCCCATGACCAACGCCAGAGCCCTCGACTCGCAATATATCAAAGACGTGCTCAGCGTCATGTACACCTGCGGCATGTATGACTACTCCGGGGAATGGTCATACCGAGTGGGTTTGCCCGCCAAGAGCGGTGTCGGCGGCGGCATTGTGGCGGTGGTGCCCAAGCTGCTAGGCATCGGCGTGTTTTCGCCCCGGCTCGACTCCCGGGGGAACAGCGTGCGGGGGGTCAAAGTCTGCGAAGAGCTTTCCAGCCACTTTGGCTTTCACTCCTTTGATCTGCACGACGATCACTCCAAGTTTCTCAGCTCCTTGACCCGGACGCGATCGACGTGATTGCAACAGCCGATCTACCGGTCTGCCCTGCCGGGCAGCGCGGCGATCTAAAGATTACTGCGCGAAGGTAGGGGCGCAGGGAGGACAGGCGGTATGATGCAGAGCAAACCCGCCCAGGGTCTTACACTATCGTCCTTTTACCAGTTTTGGCCAGGAGGCTCTGATGCAGATTAGCACTCGCCAATCCTACGACGTGCTGATAGTTGATATGGAAGGTCGGTTAGATTCTAAATCGTCGGGCTACACCTACGATGAGATGGTGGCCATTGCCAGGGGAGACACCAAGCGAGTGGTAGTCAACCTGGAAAAGCTCGACTTCATTACCAGCGCCGGGCTGCGGGTGCTGCTGATGGCCTCTAAGCTGCTGAAGTCCGGCGGCGGTGACCTGAAGCTGTGTCAACCGAATGACTTAGTCAAAGACGTCCTTGCAACCGCTGGTTTTGACAGTCTGCTGCATGTCTACGCCAGTGAAAATGAGGCGGTGAAAAGTTTTTAGATAGGCTAAACGCTTTACGGTTAGGTGCTGGCGATCGCCTTAAACCTGGCACCGCCTCATTTCCACTGATCTTTGAATTTGGAGAGGGCGTCTGTGTCGATCGCAAAATTTAGCAGCTCGCCTTCCAGATTGGGCACCCCCAGGTATTGAAAGACCAGCATGGTGATGTCGTCAGCCTGCTCGGCATCGGCCTGAAACCGCTCGACGTGATCGGTGGTGAGAGCAATGACTTCGGCAGGAGAACCGGAGGGCTGCGATCGCAGCAGCTCGGCAAACCGCTGCTCAGAGAACAGATTTTGCTGCGGGTCCATAGCTTCGGTAACGCCGTCGGTGTAGATCACCACCAGGTCATGGGTGTTGAGCTGAATTTTGTCCTCCCTGTAGACGGCATTTTCAACAATGCCAATTGGGGGGCCGTGGCGCTGGTTGAGCACCTCTAGGGTGCCGTCTTGCCGACGCAGGTAGGGCGGATTGTGGCCCGCATTGGCGTAGACCATTTCGCCGTTGAGCAGGTTCAGCACGCCAAAAAAAATCGTGGTGAACATGCAGGAGGGGTTGTTTTCGCTGACGATCTGGTTGACGTGGGTGAGCACATTGGCCGGCGACAGGTCGATGTAGGACTGCGACTTGATCAAGGTTTTCATCACCGCTGTGAACAGGGCGGCGGGTACCCCCTTGCCGGAGGTATCGCCTATGCAAAAGCAAAACCGGTGTTCTCCCAGCAGGTACGACAGCTGCTCGCGCAAAAAGTAGCAGTCGTAGAAGTCACCCCCCACTTCCTTGGCCGGCTGCAGCATGGCGTCAATGGCCAGATTTTTGCGGTGGGGCAGGCTGGCTGACCCCAGGGTGAGCATGTCCATCTGAATGCTGCGGCCAATGCGCAGCTCGCTCTCCATGCGCTCTTTGGCCGCGGTCGTCTCTGTCAGGTGGCGCACAGAGGCCTGTAGCTCAGTGCCCAGGGTTTGCAGCGCCTGGGCCAGTTCACCAATGTCGTCCTGGCGGGTGAGGACAATAGCGGGCGGCGCAGCCATGGTCTGTAGCGTTGCCCCCGGCAGCGCCATATCGGGCTGCACCACGCCATTGACCCACTGTTTAAGCGCCTGGAGTGGGGACTCAATCTGCTGCGAAAACCCATAGGCGGCAGCTACAGCCACCAGCGCCAGACCGATGCCCGCCAGCACCGGGTAGTCGGCTAAGTAAACCCCTGCCAATAGTCCCAAGCCCGCCATGGTTGTGGCCAGGCACAGCGCTTTAAAGGCAATGGTCATAGAATGGCCTAATAAGTTCAATTCTTACTATTTTGGGATGAAAAAGGAATGGTGGCTCACTACATTAAACTTCCCTTAATCAGCGCTGCAAAGTTAAGGCAAAACCCTGACGTTTGGGCGCATCGACAAACTCGTCTACCCGTGATGTTTTTACATTTATATTAATCCTCGCTTAATCCTTCCTTGCGGTCAAGGGCTGTAATATAGCGGCACTGCTGCCTAGGAGAAAACTAAAATGGCTCTTGATTTGAGTATTCTTGACGACGGCGTTAAGCTGGCTAAACTGACTGGGCGGCTCGACATGCAGGCAATTAACGACATTGGCGACCAGTTTGCCTTTTCGGTGGGCAACAGCAAAGGCTCTGCCATTGTTGACCTCTCTGAGGTGACATCTGTCTCTTATACACATCT
>PYER01000036.1 GCA_003017855.1 filamentous cyanobacterium CCT1 | reverse complement strand
TACCAGACGCTCCTAAATTACGGGGTTATAGCCGCTTAAACGGTCGCTAGGGCTCCTGCATTCTGTCCGAAGTATTGTATCTATAGAATTGGTTAAAAGTTAGGTTGAGCTAGCGATGGTCGTTGGCGTAGCCGCCTCAGAGGAGCTAGACCGACCCCAGAGGGCCATCGCATCAGAAAGAACCCATTCAAGCTGTTCGCAAACGCTCAATATCTTTGATTGGCGGCGCCCCAAACATGCGGGAATATTCTCGACTAAACTGTGAAGGACTTTCATACCCAACCTGATACGCTGCATTAGTTGCATCGGCATCTTCAATCAGCATTAGCCGACGCGCTTCCAGCAGCCTCAATTGTTTCTGGTATTGCAAAGGGCTCATTGAGGTAACTTTCTTGAAATGACGATGGAAGGAAGCAGCAGACATGTTGGCTTGTCCAGCTAGATCCTCAACTCGCAACGACTCTGTGAAATTAGTCTTGAGCAGTTTGATCACCTCAGCAATGCGTTGCATAGTGCTGCCGGATGTCGCAATCTGGCGAACGGCTTCGCTTTGTTCGCCAAGCAAAAGACGGTAATAGGTTTCGCGAACTATCATCGGTGCCAGAAACGGAATATCCTGCGGCGTATCCAGCAGCCGTGTCAGTCTAATAGCACAATCAACCAGGGCGACATCAGCGTTGCTCACAAACAAGCCTCTCACCGAGTTTTCTTTCTTTTCCCTGTGGGGTTGAATTTGAGCAATAATGTCACAGAGTTGGACGGGGTCTAAATTTAACTTAAATCCTAGATAGGGCTGATCTGGCGTCGCCTCTGTCACAAGGCCACTCAGCGGCAAATCCACCGAGACGACAAGATACTGAGCGGCACCGTACTGGTACGTTTCCTCACCCAGTGAAGCTTCTTTTTTGCCCTGAATCACGATCGCAAGAATCGGTTCAGAAACGCCGCAGATTGCGGTGGAAGCAGACGATTCCCGCATGAACTCTAACTGACTGATAGCAGTTTGATGGGCACCGTTTCCTTTGCTGTCGGTATACCGTGCGACCAATGCCGCCAGTTCTTGACAGGCATGAATGGCTGTACGCTGCTTCAGTGTTTCAATCGCCATGCTGGTTTCCTGGCTGATGTAACCGCCCTCATGGGCTCATTGTAGAGGACGTTCGTCCTGATTGACCTTTAGCTTGAGAGGATTGGGCAATAACCTGCGAGGTTTGTGTATTTGGAACCTTATGGGTTCAGACTATGCTGAACCCATGCCAAAAGAGTAATGAAAGGATAAGGCAATGGCACAGGATGCAACAAAGATTGCTTTGGTCACCGGATCGAGTCGACGAGGGCTGGGCAGAAATACGGCTTTAGCCCTAGCCCAAAAAGGGGTTGATGTCATTGTGACGTATCGCAGCAATGAGGCAGAAGCAAACAATGTAGTCTCTGCGATCGCGGACCTTGGGGGTAAAGCGGTTGCGCTGCACCTAGATACATCCAATACCAAAACCTTTAACGATTTCGCGGCGCAAATTAAGCAATCTCTTCAGGATACCTGGCAAACAGAGCAGTTTGATTTCCTGATTAACAATGCCGGGATTGGTATTTATGCACCGTTTGCCGAAACAACCGAAGAAGAATTCGATCGCTTAATGAACATTCACGTGAAGGGCGTTTTCTTCTTGACGCAGAAGCTTCTACCGCTGATCAAAGATGGTGGACGAATTGTCAATATTTCCTCTGGTCTTGCCCGGTTTGCCCTGCCTGGTTATGCCGCTTACGCTGCCATGAAGGGGGCGATCGAGGTGTTGACCCGCTATCTGGCGAAGGAATTAGGACAACGGCAAATTGCGGTAAACGTAGTAGCCCCTGGCGCTATTGAAACAGACTTTGGTGAGGGTGTCGTGCGCGACAACCCAGAAATTAACAGCTTTATTGCTTCGCAGACGGCTTTAGGTCGCGTTGGTCTTCCCGATGACATTGGCGGGGCGATCGCATCGTTACTCTCCGAAGACAACCGCTGGGTCAATGCCCAGAGAATTGAAGTCTCTGGCGGCATGTTCCTCTAACTCCAATCAACTCAATCAAAAAGGAAAACTACCATGCTAAACGTAGAAAATAAGGTCATTGCCATCACTGGGGCGAGTAGCGGCATTGGTGAAGCTACTGCCAAGCTACTGGCTGAAAATGGTGCCAAGGTTGTGCTGGGGGCACGACGCACAGACAGGCTAGAAAAACTTGTCGAGGAGATTCGTCGCCAGGGCGGCTCAGCGGAGTTCAAACCAGTGAACGTTGCCGATCGCGACGATATGAAAGCGTTCATTCACTTTGCCAAAGATACGTTTGGTCGCGTTGATGTGATTTTCAACAATGCCGGTGTCATGCCTCTATCTCCCATGAGTGCCCTAAAAGTGGATGAATGGGACAATATGATCAATGTCAACATTCACGGCGTACTGAATGGCATTGCGGCGGGTTTGCCGATCATGGAAGCGCAGGGTGGGGGTCAGTTTATCAACACTGCATCTATTGGTGCCCATGTGGTGGTGCCGACGGGTGCAGTCTACTGTGCGACTAAGTATGCGGTTTGGGCCATCTCCGAAGGGCTGAGGCAGGAATCGAAAAACATCCGTGTGACTACGATCTCGCCTGGTGTGGTGGAGACAGAGCTGGGTTCTGATATTACAGAAGATTCAGCACAGGAGGCATTGAAGGAATTTCGTAAAACTGCGCTGACTCCAGATGCGATCGCCAGAGCTGTTTTATACGCTGTATCTCAGCCTGATGATGTGGATGTCAATGAGATGATCGTGCGCCCGACGGCTAGCGCCTTCTAGCCTTAAAATCAGTGCCACAATTTGGGTTTAAGGAATGAGAGTTGGTGGGTGGTTGTGAATACAGTTTGTCGCCATGACGCTAATTCACTGCCACCTGCTTAACCATCAAAACGATTTGCAATGAAATATATTGTGCATGGGGTTGTTATGCTGGCGGTAACTTGAGCTAGCAAAACCCTCCCTATAGAGATTTGCGATCGCACTTAGACTACTTATAACGACTAAGATAAGCGGAGGCAAGTAACCTCGTCACTATCAGCAAGATCTTTTGTCCGTCCGCTTCATCGACTTGTTATCTTGACATCACTTTCAGGTAAACCAGTCTGGCTGCGGTAAAATCAGATACAGGCTCGCGAGAACCAACGGATGCTTGATCACCACAAAGATACCTTAGTCATTCTTGCTAAGAACATTGCTGTAGAAATGCATCACCATCATGCGGTTCAGCTTGTTGTGAGTTTGGATCAGCCCTACAATGCAGTACTAGATAATCAACCCATTGAATCCGTGAGAGGATTTTTGATTGATTCAGATATTCCTCATGCTTGTCAGTCTGCCGGTTCTACAGTATTAGTAATTAGCGTCGATGCGACCTCTGCAAAAGGTCGATCGCTGAAGTCACAACTATCAAAACGAACATTTATTTTGCTTGATGAACTCTTTCCTGCTGAAGCGATCGATGAGTTCTCAAGCTCTTATTGGCGGTACTGTGATAGTCTTCAATATGAATTTGATCCTCTTTACTTTATTCATAAACTTGGTCATGGACAAAGGAATATAGCTCCATTTGATGAACGTTTACTCATTGCGATCGATTTTATCAATCAACACATTAGCAAGACCATTAAAGTTACCGATATTGCCAGATATGTTAGTTTATCTGAAAGTCGGCTCCGCCATTTGTTCACAGAGCAAGTTGGCATTCCATTAACGAAATATATTTTATGGGTTCGCGTAAAAGTTGCTTTAAGAGCAATGCTAAAGTCAGATATGACTTTGTCTGATGCTGCACACCAAGCAGGTTTTACAGATCATGCCCACTTCACGCGAACGTTCAAGCGCATGTTTGGGGTTTCTCCCTCTCTGCTTCTAAAGTATGGTCACTTCCTTCAGATTTTTGGTTTATGAGCCAAGCTACAGCACAAAGTGACTACTTGGCTCATTCCGTGCACCCAAGAAAAACCTCAACTTAGAGTTTGAAGCTGAACCAGTTTCAGTGCCATATAAGGAAACAGGGGAAACCTATTGAACTGCTCCCTTACATAAGATTCATCACGTTCTTTTACTATGAGATAAGCCCCAGTCAGGTCATTTTGAACATAAATCTGCTCAATAAATCCTGTTTGGGTTAATTCAGCGACGACTTCTTGTTCTCTAGCAGCAAGTGCCTCAAACTGATTTCGATCAACACCCGATATAGTCACCTCGACCATGTAGCGATTCATGCGGTTGCTCCGGCTTGTTGAGACTGTTGTAGCAGTGGCAAACTCGGATCAACATCGATCTGACGTAGAACTATATACCACTTACCGTCAATTTTCCTGACCTGATCTTTGACAAAGGCACTCCCTCCCCGATGCAGATCTTCTCGATTAATGACGGTCAGATACGACTCCATTATTGCTTCATCAGAATTTCCTTGAATGAGGGCATTCGAGCTACAGTGCCGTTTTCCCCGTGCAAAGGTATCTAACATGGCATAAAAGCCTTGGCGTAGTTCTTCTTTGCCTTTTGCAATTCCCCAGAAACCTTTCAACGCGCCATCTTCGGCAAAAGTTGCAAGGTAATTTTCAACATCTTCCTTGTCTAGCGACATTTCAAATCGTGCTGCTAGCTCCATGATTTCGAGCTTATCTAACGCCGTCAATTCCATAGTTGACCTCACTTCTTCATGTCACTGGGTTCAACTCATTTAGAGTCCCTGAGTACGTTAACATTGGTAACGACCGCTAATCTTGAACAAAGCGGCTATTATCCAATTCTGGGTAAAGTCTCAGTATTGTGCACAGCAATCAGTTGCCACTGCTCATGTTGTTGCTGAGCGATCGCAGTCAAGACTCCATGTTTTGCTGGCAGACTGGTTCCATCAGGACGAGTGAGTCCACTCATTTCCCAAGTGCTATGGCAGATTACCAAATCAGGTTTGAGAAATTTGACAGTGGTACCAGGAAAGCTCATGTGAGTGTTTTTCAGATGATTGCCAAAAGCGTTGGCATGTCCCTGCTCCAGTTCAGTTCGACCTTTCCACCACTGCCCTGCAACGTTGACAAAATCCGCATCCTCTGCAAATAACTCTGCTAACCGCATTGCATCATAGGTGTTCCAGGCATCTGCAAAAGATTGCATGATTGCTTTGATTTCTAGAATGTCTTGCTCGTAATGGTTCATATGCCTGACTCACTGCTTCAGCATATAATTTAGGGCAACTGAATATAATTATCCTCAAAGTGTTCGCACTCTGAACTCTTACTGGTAGTTAGAGTGGATAAGTTAACTTTGAGTGCACTCAAATACAATAACACTGACCGCAAGCATCAGGCTTGAACAAATCGGCTATAGGCTATCGGCTTCCCTTCGAGCAAAGTCTAATATTTTTACTGTAGCCACTGAACACAAAACACTTTTTGCTTAGCCTTGGGAGAGAATGCGATCGCCTTTAATACAAGCGCGATACCTCAATAGCGGAGCAAGATAACAACTTATTATGCTGGCAGTTTCCATATAAATGCCCTGCAAAGGATAGTTATACTGACAGCTTCCGTATAATTCTCTTGAGAAAGGTAGTTATATGGATACTTCGCAAAGTATATCCTTGCTGACAGCAGTCACCTCAAAACTTTCTGTGTATCTCGTGCAGGCTAGCAGCAGGCGTCGTCTCCACTCTACGGTTGACACTGAGCGTCTGTATCAGTACTCTTTTACGTTAAGCCGTTCGACCCGAGCGGTTGCCTTACAGAACTCGAAAACCTTGGCGCTGCCGGAAGGTGTTGACACCACCAACCGACAGCTGACCCCGCGAATCTCCGAAGCAGATTGCGAGGCTAGGCTCATGGTACCCTAGCCCCCTCAGTTTGCACTTTGACTGCGAGTGGCTGGGGTTTTCGCGTTCTGTTTCTTCCGTAACCCATTACAAGGAAACAGAACCGATGTTTGAATATCTTGAGCCCGACGCCAGCGGCGCGTCGAACCGTCCGCCTGCCAACTCTGGCAAACCTCACCCTCGCCAAGAGCGGGTGCGCCACATGCTCTTTGGCAGCCTGGCGGGCATCGATCGCACCATCAAAATCCTCCACGCCTTGGGCTACGCCGACCCCAACGACTGGTCAGAGCCTATGCCCACCGACCAGCCCAACCAGTGGATGGCGATACTGACCAAGACTCTGCTGATTGAGTAGCTTCTTGCCAAGAACCCGGGTGCCTGGTGTTTTTCCCAAAACTGGGCTACAAACAGCAGGCACCCAATTTCTAATCGCAAATTGGCACAGCAATAAAGCTTACTGCGCCCTCAATACATTAAACACAGGCCTCAATACGTTAAACACAAGCCTCAATACGTTAAACTGGCACAACAATAAAGCTTACTCATGTGCCAGTTCTTTAGTTGCAGCCCTCAATAAAGCTTACTGGCACAGCAGTAAGGCGTATTGGCATAGCAGTAAAGCGTATTGAGTCGTCAATATATTGGTTGCAGCCCTCAATAAAGCTTACTGGCATAGCAGTGTGGCATTTGCCCACTTCATCAACCATTGGGGTGGGCTAAAGTCAGTTCCTCTAACGCGGGTGAAGAGCTGGAAGGCATTCTCAATGCGGTGGCTGGTCTCGCTAGAAGAATGCTGCCTTGCCGTTGCTGCCTAAAGATAAGCAGGTTTGGAGACTGGCTCTATTTGAGTCTTTTTGTCAGGGTTAGGCGGCGGGGCGAGTTTGCAGCAGCTCAATAAAGCGATCGCTGACCGTATGATCTTTTGTCTTCACCGCGTGGGTGATCAGCAACTCCCGCAGCTGCATTGCCTGCACCAGGGGCAGCTCGGTCGCCAGCAGAAAATACACCCCCCGAAAGCGAGGATCGCCCAGGTGCATGGCCGGACGCTCGTTGTCCTGACCCCAAAACGTTTGAACAATAAAAAAGTCCTGGATTTTTTCATGGCGAAACCGCCATTCGGTTGTGGTGCCCCCCTTGGCGTTGTCGAGCTGACGGCTAAGCACCATGCGGTAATCTTCCATGCAGTTGAGTTCCTTAAACCACGACTCGGCAGGAATGATCGATGCATCGGTCTGACGCATTTCGTAAGCCATTTCGGCAAAAGCCGCCAGGGGAAAGGGCTGGTCCATATTGATGTACTGGTAGCGGCTGGCCATAGCGTTGTACTGCTGCTGTTGCAGGTTGAGCAGGTCGGGCTGCTTGCCGTCGGCAATCATTTGGGCCACTACGGTTAGCTCCATGGGGTTGGAGAGGGTGTGGGCCATGACCTCCCAGCCTAGCTGATCGGGCTTGAGCTGGTCTAGAAAGGCCCGACAGGCCTGCTCGTATTGAACCCCCTGCACCGGGGCAGTGGCGGGTAGGGTAGACGATCGCGACTGCAAAAAAGCTCCGATCTGATCAGAGGTCAGGGGTTGCAGCACATAGACGGTGGCGTTATTCGGCGGCTCCCAATCCATTGGCTGGGTGGTTATCACCAGGTTGCCCTTGAAGTAGGTTTCAGCAAAGAGACTAACTTTGGCGCGGGTGTCGGGGGTGACTTCGTTGAGGCCGTCGATGCAGATGTCGATCGCACCGCTGTAGATCAGGCTCTGCAAAAAGTCGCCGTCCTGAATGGGGCCGTGGAGGCGATCGCGAATGGCCTCGATTACCCCGCCCGCGCAGCGGCGGGCGGGCAGGTACACAACCAGGCGACGGCTGCGCTGCACCATCTGCTTTAGCGCCATAGTCTTGCCCAGGCCCGATTCGCCTTCCAGCACAACCTGCCCCTTCACCTCGGGGATAGCCTCGATCAGAGGCCGTCGCTGACCATCGCCCCGGCGCAGGACGTCAGACCCGGCAAAATAAACGGGCTCGATTCCTTCCCCCAGATCCGCCTCAGCCAGCAGATTGGCGCGAAAGGGGGCAAACAGCTTGGCCCGCAGCCAGGGCACCCAGGTGAGGGCCAGCTCCACGTAGCCCAGGCCAAAGAGCTTGCGCACCCGCGGATTCCAGAAAAAAATAGCCTGCACCTGGGGCGAGGTGGGGTAGATAGCCACCAGCGCCAGCCAAAACAAACTGTGGATCAGTAATGTAGTGCCGCCTATCCGCACCGCCTCAGCCATGACCCGCTCCAGGGTAGGGTTGCCCTGATCGAGGGCGTCAATGGCCTGGCGCAGCTGTCGCTCTAGATTGTCGGTACGGCTGGGATTTTGCTGTAAGCTGCTGAGCCCTTGATTGAGGCTCTGGATCGCGGCGTTGCGCTGGGTCTGGGATGGATTGGACTGAGCGATCGCATCGCTTGCGACCGCCAACACCTCGACGGTGGCCGTCAAACTGGCCTGGCTAGGACGCTCAAGAGTCGCGGCTAGCGGATCGAGGTGATCGCTCAGCAGCGCTCCGGCGATCGCAGGTGAGGTTTGGGCAATGGCGGACAGCGCAAATGTTGACTCCAGAGCCAGGTCAGCGTTGTCTGCCTGAGCGAGCGCGACCAGCGCGGCGATCAAGTCGCGATCGGGCTCTGTCACGCTGGCTAGCCCTCTCACCACCGTAATTTTGACCTCATCGCTCTGGGTACTGCTTTGCAGCAGCTCAACTAGAGGCTCAGCGAGGTTGAGATCGGCCAGGGCTCGGGCGGTGGCCAGCCGCAAATCGGTCTCTAGCTCGGGGTCTGCGAGGGTGGTTTGCAGGGCTTGACCGATCGCTTGGGCAATCTTCGGGTCGCTCTGCCCAAAGCGGCCCAGGGCGTAGGCCGCCTCCGTGCGCACGGCCATTTCAGCCTCGTCTAGGGCCAGGATCAAGGCGGCAGCCATCTCTTGATGGTAGGGTTGCGCTGGAACGTAGCTGGTGAGGGTTCCCAGGGCAACCGCCGATCGCATCCGCACCTGGACGTCCTCCTGAGAAGACTGCAGGAGATGGATCAGGGCGTCGATCAAATCCGGTAGCCGATCGGCTGCGATCGCCCCCTCAGTCCTGGCGCTGAGCAGGGCCTCGAGGGCGGCAAGGGCCTCTAGTCTGTGGTCGCGATCGCCCTCCTCTAGGGCCGTGATTAAACCCGGGGTAGCCGCCGAGCCACAGGCCTCGATTGCTTTTAGCGCCGGAGTTCGTTCGGTCCACTGCACCATCTGGTCGAGGTAGCGATCGATGGTCGGTTCGGCGCAGGGCTGGGCCAGGGCTACGCCAGGAGTCACCAGGGTCCCAAGCACCAGCATTCCCTGTATCCAGCCCCTCCCCCACTGCTCCCCGGGTCGATGCCTATAGGCGAACAGCCCGCCCAACCAATCCTTTACTGCCATCGGGGCGGTTGGGGTCATTGTGGGCGAGAACCCCGGTTCGGGGCCTGATTTTGCTGCAGCTGCTCTAGGCCCTCAAAGATGTTGTCCAAAATTTGCCCTGGAGTTAGATCTTGCGGCGTCTGACTAAACAAACCGTTAATATCGCTGCCGCTGCGATCTAGCTGATTGTTTTGCCGATTGCTGTCGTCGTTGCTGGGGTTGCCATCTTGCAAAATGTCAGGGTCGTAGGCAATGACCAGGCGATAGCCGGGCGGAAACTCTCCCTCAGCCGGGGATGAGGCATTCCAGTCACGCTCATAGACCACGCGGAGAGTATTGCCCGCTGCCAGGTTCTGGAAGCTCTGGCTGGCCACAAGCTGCGATCTTGCTCCCGAGAAAACTTCGTAGAGCTGGATCTGCTGCTGCCCAGGGGCAGAGCTAAAGTCACCGCCGAGATTGGTCACCGTACCCACAATCTGCACCCGCCCCGCAAACTGGGATGTCCGCTGACCCAGATTAAACTCGATCGCGCTGGCGGACAGATCGGGCGGCTCGGCCGGGGGAGGCTCCGCAGATTTGAGCAGGGCATCTCGGTAGAGTCGGTAGGGGGGCAGCTGCGGGGCGGTAGCCGGCGACCAGCTGTTGTCCTCTAAAAAGGAAACGACTTCGGCGGCATTGGCAATGGCCCGCTGCTCGTCGCTCGACAGCGGCTTGACTTGTTCACTGGTGATACCCGCGTTATTCCACTCCAGCACATAGAGACTGGGAGCGGCCACTCGCTGGGGAGCGCGCTCTGGCCCCACGAGAACTTCGCCGCCCAAGACTTTTACCTCCAGGCGCTGGTCAGAGACGTCGACCCAGGCCCAGGTGGTCGCCGGGGTGGTCGGGGTAATGAGCATATCGGTCTCAGCACCGCCGCCGTCTTCTAGAGCCCGGGCAATCAAGGTGGCGATATCGGCCCGAGAAGCTGGCTGCTGAGGATTGAGTTGGGTGGCGTTAGGCCCCTGCACCCGAATTCCCGCCTGGGCGGCGGCACTGACCTGGTTGATGGCCCAGGCAGGGATCTGGCCGGCATCGCTGTAGACCGTGGTGAGATCGGTGCTGCCCTCGAGGGCTAATCCGCTGGCCAGAGCGACGATGGCCTCTAATCGACTCACGTTGCGCTCGGGGCCGAAGGTACCATCGGGATATCCAGCGATAAAGCCCAGCAGGTTAGCATTGGCGATCGCGGTTTTGCCCCAGTGGTTGGCCACATCTGAAAACGTTTGACCGACACCGCTCGCGGTGCGATCGCTGAAGGCTCGACTCACCATCGCCGCAAACTCAGCCCGAGTAACCGATGCGTTGGGCCGAAAGGTACCGTCGGGAAAACCCGCAATCACACCCTGACTATTCAGCGCATCAATGTCGGCCTCGGCCCAGTGACCCAGGGTATCTGAAAAATTGCCTTTGAGTCGCTGAGCGTGGTCTGTCGTCCAGGGCTCGGGGGAATGAGCCGCCGTTCTTTTGAGGGCTTTGCTGTCAGATCGTCCAGTTCGATTGGGAAAGGTGTTGCGCCCCATCCGCACCTCTGAGCAGGTGGGTGTACCGCTGCCTGCTGACCATCCCATCACAAACCGGCCATAGAGACCGCTGCAGGGGTACCAGTATTCAGTGCGAACGAGAGGACTCCCCGCTTCCACCAGATAGCCAGGGATGATGCCACTGGCTCCGGCGGGGCGAAACTCAATATTGGCCCCTGACCGGGCCGGCACCATCAGCCGAGAAGCGGCACCGCCAGCCATTTCCTGCCATTGACTGGCCGGACTGGTGCCCAGAAAGATAGTGCCGCCCGTGTGGAACAGGCGAGTCAGCACCCCCGCCGCCGGAACGGCGCTGATCAGCTCGGCTTCACCAGCGAGATCACCGCCTGCGGTACCAGAGCTAGCCAGATTGGCAGCACGGCCATCATCCTTCTTCAAGGCGTCGTCTACGCCCCTAGCGCTCGCAGTGAACGAGGTCGAAGGGGTTGCCATCAGTGACAGCATCAGAGCACAAGCCAACAGACCAGGGGGAACAGAGGCAGTGGCAACAAGATAGTTTCGGCGCATAACGACACCCTCTCATTAATTTTTCAGGGCCGTAATTAATCGTCTGCGGGGCTACCCGCCCTGATGCCCTTCTGTAAAGATGCTAGCCACAGCACCCCGCCCTGGAAATTACCCTCGTGGGTTAACTGAAAGCAGTTCTGCTATTTGAGTGAATGCGGGTAAAAACGCCCAAGCCCTGATCGTTCAGAGACACGACTACTTTCCCCAGTCTGTGAAGACGATTGGGTTTGGCCGTTGACTCTGCTGAAACCTAAAGTGATTTTCCCTCAAGAATCTCCTGAGCCGTTACTCGGAGCTGAGGGAAAACCCTTGACTCAACGGCTTCCTGCTCACGACAGCGTAGGGGTGGGCTGTATTCGCCATCGACGAGGTAGTAGATCGAGACTAAAGGCCTTTTAGGGCTGCCGATATAGCGGGCCGCACCGAGAGCCTGAGGGTCAACTAGCCAATATTCAAGAATGCCTTTGGCTTCGTATCCTGCCAGTTTGTGCAGGTAGTCATCGGCAACAGAGCTAGGGCTGACGATTTCAACCGCTAAAATAGCGGCTACCTGCAAAACTGCGGTACTCTCCCTTGCCTCCTGGATGGCCGACATGGGACGACCATAACGTCAGGTAAACGAGAGGTCTCCTCATCGACCCGCTGCCCAGCGCCCTGCAGCGCGATCCAGCCTTCGCCGACAGATTCTATAGCGGCGGTAAACATACGTTCTAGATAGCGCGCAATGAGCAAGTGCTTCCAGGTTGGCGGTGTCTGAACCACGGGTGCTGGGTAGTCAGAGATCCGCCAAAGCCTGATATCTTAGCTACTTCAAGATCGCTTGCCGATGAGCTGGTCGCGCAGGGTTTTGATGCGATCGCGGTACTTAGCCGCCTCCTCAAAGTCGAGGTTTTTGGCGGCCTCTTTCATCTGTTTTTCGAGCTGGCCAATGAACTCTGGAATGTCTTCCAGGGGCAGCTCGTCTTTGTGCTCGTAGACCTCTTCTAGCTCGTGGGCGTTAAGGCGACGCGACACTTCCAAAAACGACAAAATCGAGTTGCTGTTGCGGCGAATGATTGAGGTTGGGGTAATGCCGTTAGCCTCGTTGTAGGCGGTTTGAATGGCGCGGCGGCGCTCGGTTTCGCTAATGGCCTTGGCCATGCTGTCGGTGAGGTTGTCGGCGTAGAGAATCGCCTGGCCCTGAACGTGGCGGGCGGCGCGACCGATGGTTTGGATAAGCGATCGCTCTGCCCTGAGGAATCCCTCTTTATCGGCATCCAAAATCGCCACCAGGGAAACCTCCGGCAAATCGAGCCCCTCCCGCAGCAGGTTGACCCCCACCAGCACGTCGTAGAGCCCCTCCCGCAGATCCTGGATGATCTCAATCCGCTCGATCGAGTGGATCTCGGAGTGCAGGTAGCGCACCCGCACCCCGTGCTCCTCGAAGTATTCGGTCAAATCTTCGGCCATGCGCTTGGTCAGGGTGGTGATCAGCACCCGCTCTTGTTTGACGGCTCGCTCGCGCACCTCGCCCAGCAGGTCGTCGATCTGGCCCTCGGTGGGGCGCACAAAGATCTCGGGGTCGAGCACCCCGGTGGGGCGAATGATCTGCTCGACCACCTTATTTTCAGAAATCTCCATCTCCCAGTTGCCGGGGGTAGCCGAGACAAAGATGCACTGGTTCACCTTTTCCCAAAACTCTTCGGCCTTGAGGGGGCGGTTGTCGGCGGCGCTGGGGAGGCGAAAGCCGTGGTCGATCAGCACCATCTTGCGGCTGCGATCGCCGTTGTACATGCCGTGAATCTGCGGAATGGTGACGTGGGACTCGTCGATCACCAGCAGCCAGTCTTTTGGGAAATAATCTAATAAACACTCCGGCGGCGACCCGGCCTTGCGCCCAGCTAGGTGGCGGGCATAGTTTTCCACCCCGTTGCAGTAGCCCACCTCGCGGATCATCTCCAGATCGTAGCGGGTGCGCTGCTCTAGCCGCTGGGCCTCCAGCAATTTCCCCTCTTTCTCTAGCTCCGCCAGACGCTCCTGCAGCTCATCTTTAATTGCCTGGCAGGCCTCTTCGATGCGATCGTCGGGGGTGACAAAGTGCTTGGCGGGGTAGATGCTCAAGCCCTCCATACTCTGTAGCGTAGCTCCGGTGATCGGGTCGACGTAGCGCACGGCGTCGATTTCATCGCCAAAGAACTCGACGCGGATGATACGGTCTTCGTAGGCGGGGCCGATCTCCAGCACGTCGCCCTTGACCCGAAACTTGCCCCGGCCCAGGTCTAAATCGTTGCGCTCGTACTGAATCGAGGCCAAGTCGCGCAGCACCTGGCGCTGGTTGACTTCCATACCCACGTGCAGCGGAATCGAGGCCTTCAGGTATTCAGACGGAATACCCAGACCGTAGATACAGCTGATCGAGGCGACCACAATCACGTCTTTGCGCTCGAACAGCGATCGCGTCGCCGAGTGCCGCAGCATGTCGATCTCGTCGTTGATCGAGGCGGTTTTGGCGATGTAGGTATCGGTGGTGGGAATGTAGGCCTCGGGCTGGTAGTAGTCGTAATAGCTAATGAAGTACTCGACGGCGTTGTCGGGGAAAAACTCGCGCAGCTCGTTGCACAGCTGCGCCGCCAGGGTCTTGTTGTGAGCCAGCACCAGGGTGGGCTTACCGATGTTGTTGACGACACGGGCAATGGTGTGGGTTTTGCCTGTGCCCGTAGCCCCCAGCAGGGTCTGGTACTTGGTGTTGTCCTGCAGGAATTTGGTCAGCCCCGCGATCGCCTTTGGCTGGTCTCCCGTGGGTTCAAACGGAGCCTGAATGTTAAAGTCGCCCATAGGTCAACGGTACAAAGACACTACTACGCCTATTTAATAATGACTGATTTTGCCTCAGATGGTGGTTACGGTAATCACTCAACCAGGCCGATCAGGTGGGGATTGTAGCCAGCGGGCGATCGCCCCTAGCGCCTGCATTCGTGGCCCTCAAGCCTGAGCAAATCGCTCAATCCCTGTTTGCCCTCGGCCTGAGGCTGTAGCGACGGTCAGTTCCACTAAAATGGGCTGAGGCTCTGTAACCGAGAATCTGTTTGCGAACTGTATTGCGAACCGTTATTGCCACCCGTTATGTCACTCCCCTGCGGGAGGGGGGCTCGCTTCCTGCCATTGTAGAAGCTGACGACGATGGCATGTATGTGCTGAAGTTTCGGGGTGCTGGTCAGGGGGTCAAGTCTCTGATTGCCGAACTCGTGGCTGGAGAAATTGCTCGGGCCGTCGGCCTGCTGGTGCCCGAAATTGTCTTGATCGAAGTCGATGCCGAACTGGCCCGTACCGAACCCGATCCCGAAATTCAAGATTTGATTCGAGCCAGCGTGGGCCTCAACCTGGCCCTCGACTACCTGCCCAGCTCCATCACCTTTGACCCCGTTGCCCAACAGCCCGATGCCGCCCTGGCCTCGGCCATTGTCTGGCTTGACGCCTACGTCACCAATATCGATCGCACCGCCCGCAACACCAATATGCTGATGTGGCACCGCCGCCTCTGGCTAATTGATCACGGGGTTGCCCTCTATTTTCACCACAGCTGGAACAACTACCTAGAGCGCAGCCGCACCCCCTTCCCTGGCATCAAAGATCACGTCTTGCTGCGGTTTGCCAGCCAGCTGCAGGCGGTTGATGCCACCATGACGGCCCAGCTAACGCCCGAGGTCATCACTCACATCGTCAACCTGATTCCAGAGCCCTGGCTGCTTGAGGGCTCTCCGTTTACCAATAGCCAACACCATCGCGAGGCTTATATTGAGTATCTGCTGAAGCGGCTAGAGCCACCCCACGCTTTTTTAGAGGAGGCCATTCGTGCACGATCGCGTCACCTATGATTACGCCATCATCCGTGTGGTGCCTAAGGTTGAGCGGGAAGAGTTTGTCAACGTAGGCGTGATTGTTTCCTGCGCGACGCACAACTTTCTCGAAGCCCAAATTGAACTCAATCCGCAACGGCTGCTCGCCCTTGACCCCACCCTAGATTTAGAAACAGTCGCAGGCCATCTAGACACTATTCCAATCATTTGCGCTGGGGATACCCAGGCTGGCCCCATTGGTCAACTGCCCCAGCGGGAGCGGTTTGACTGGCTGGTGGCCCCCCGCAGCACGATCATTCAAACCTCACGGGTGCACACCGGCCTATGTAGCGATCTACCGGCTGTGATCGAACACCTGCTGGCGACTATGGTGCGTCCGCTCCCGTGCCCCTTGGGGGAACGGGTCAAGAGTTGACGGCCTGTCTTTTGACAACGTCTTTGCGCGTCAGGCATGGTACCTAGGGTTCTGCTGTGGGGAAGGCGCTGGTATGAATACCTCGAAACGGACTGAAGAGCAGGTTTTGCAAACGGCATCGCCTCGCAATCGGTTTTATCGCACGGTGTGGCGCTGGCACTTCTATGCTGGGCTGTTTGTGATTCCCTTTATGGTGATTTTGGCTGCGACGGGCATTATCTATCTCTTCAAGCCCCAGCTCGATGCGGCTATGTACAACAACCTCATGTTTGTGCAGCCCGCCTCAGCTACGCTGCCCTACGCAGAGCAGATCCAGTCCGTCGAAAGCGCCTATCCCGCCGCCGTGATCACGCAAGTGACGCCGCCTGCTGCTGCCGATCGCAGTAGTGAAGTGCTGCTGACCACGGCGGATGAACGAAACCTGATGGTGTTCGTCAATCCCTACAGTGGTGAGGTTTTGGGCGATCGCGATGAAGACAACAACCTTCAAGCGATCGCCCGCAAGATTCACGGCGAGTTGCTGATTGGCAAGCTAGGTGACTATTTAGTGGAACTCGCCGCCTGCTGGGGTTTGGTGCTGCTGCTCACCGGGCTGTACCTGTGGTGGCCCCGCCAAAAGTTTGCTGTCTTGGGTACTTTAATTCCCCGCCTCTGGAGCCAGAACAAACGGATATTTTGGCGAGACCTCCACGCCGTACCCGGATTTTATGGCGTCCTTTTAATCGGGTTTCTGATTCTTACCGGCTTGCCCTGGACCGGGTTTTGGGGCGACACCTTTGCCCAGGTGTGGGGCCAGTTCCCCGCCCAAATGTGGGACGACGTTCCCCAGTCTGCCGTATTGACCGGCTCTTTAAACCAGCGCGGTCAGGTGGTGCCCTGGGCCGTAGAACAGCTGCCCATGCCTCAGTCTGCACCCTCGGGCCACGCTGGCCACTCGGGGCACCAGGCCGCAACCCCGGCTCAGAGCGGTCTGGCCCCCGGCACCCCCGTCAGTCTTGATGCCGTGATCGCCCTGGCCCAGGCCAAAGGCGCACCTCCCGGCTTTAGCGTGACCTTACCAGAAGGCGAAACCGGGGTGTTTACCGTTTCGGCCTTCCCTCCCGACCCGACCCAGGAAGTGACTCTGCATATTGATCAGTACAGCGGGACCGTGCTGGCCGATGTGCGCTGGCAGGACTATGGTTTGGTGCCAAAAGCGGTGGAGATGGGAACAGCCATTCACATGGGGAAATACTTTGGCTTCGCCAATCAGCTGCTCATGCTGGTGGCGGCGCTGATTGTAATGCTGCTGGCCATCACGGGCGCGGTGATGTGGTGGCAGCGGCGGCCCCAGGGGACCGGGTTAATTGGGGCTCCCCCGATGCCTGCCCACGTTCAAAGCTGGCGCGTACCCTTAGCCATCGTGGCGGTGCTGGGGCTGGCGTTTCCTTTAGTGGGTCTTTCGCTGGTAATTGTGCTGCTGCTGGATTATTTCGTGTTGAACCGTATTCCTGCCCTCAGGCGCATTGTGGGTTGAGCGAGGGCGAACATCCCCAGTATTGGCTGGCAAAAGTGTGGTCAGCTTTGCTGGAGTAATTGGCGTCAGGAACGGTTAGCTACTTTCGCTGCAGGGTGTAAGGGCGATCGCCCCTGGGCAATCTACAGCAGAATTTATTGATATAGTGCCTGGGCGAACCTTTTCTGCTGCGTTGCCCGGGTTTTTGCCAATGACGACTGCCGATGGTCTCAGTGCTATATATCGGTACCAGGGCATAGAAAGCTCAATTCAATACCGATTAGGATGGTGATCGCACTGACAACTGGGGCAAGTACTATAGAACTTTTGGGGTAGGGCAATGGCACTCGTCTTCTACACCGTATACAAAAGACCACTGTGCACCCATAAGCCATAGTTGAGACACGAACGATGGCAGAAATGCCTGCAGGGTCTAATGCGTTGATTGCGCTCGTTCAGCGAGTGAGGTCAACTTTCAAGCTGCCCTCTTCAGCCCAGTCTAATTGCGGCTTGCTTTCGCTGAAGTGGTATTTGATTTTGCTGGTGGTGGGAACGCTGCTGCCGGTGGGGGCGTTTGCGGGGGCTGTCGTGGTTGGGCTGTCGCAGCAGCAGCAGGGGGTAGCCGAGCGACGCATGCTGCGAGAAGCCCGTAACTTAGCCTCGACGGTAGAGCGCGAGTTTTCAAACACCACCCGAACCCTTCAGGCCCTGGCGGCCTCTGAGGATCTTGATGAAGGAGACCTGGAGAGCTTTTACAACGACACTAAACGAGTGACGGCAACTCAGTCGACCTGGCTAACCGTCCTGCTGCTGTCACCCGATGGTCGGCAGCTGTTGAACAGCAAGCAGCCGCTAGGCGCCCTGCTGCCCTCTGTGAATGAGCCTGCCAGCCTGGCAAAATTGGTCACAACGCGCCAGCCCATCGTCGGCAATCTGAGCCGGGGGCAGGCCGGAGAAAACTTTGCGTTTCCGGTTCGGGTGCCCGTCATTCAAAATGGCAGCTTGCGCTACGCCCTGACCGCCGTGATTACGCCTGAGGCGCTGGCTACCGTAGTTGAGGGTCAGCAGCCGGTGGAGGGCGAATGGACGCGCACCATTGTCGATGGTCAGGGCGTTGTGGTGACGCGCACCCTCAACCCTCAGCGGTTTGTGGGGCAGCGGGGCACGCCGCCTTTTCTAGAGCGAATTAACGCCGCCAGCGAGGGTGTTTACCCGGATCGCACGCTGGAAGGGGTAGAGGTTTATGTGGCCTTCAGTCGCATTGGCAACACCCCCTGGACGGCGGCGGTCACGGTACCCGTTGACGATATTCAAGGCTCGGCCCGCCGAGCTATGGGGCTGGTGGTGGGCTCGGGGCTGGCACTGCTGCTGCTCAGCGGCACGGGGGCTTTTTTGCTGTCGCGGCAGCTCTCGCGCAGCATTGCCTCGGCGGCCCAGGCGGCAGAAGCCCTGGCCAACAATGAGTACCCCCAGGTGCGATCGCAGTCGATCAAAGAACTCGTGCTGCTGGGGCGATCGCTGGAGCTGACCGCCAACCTGCTGGCCCAGCGCGATCGTGAGCGAACCGAGCACCTGCACCAGGCCCAGACGGCCAAAGAAGAAGCCGAGCACGCCAACCGCATCAAAGACGAGTTTTTAGCCGTGCTGTCCCACGAGCTGCGCACGCCGCTCAACCCCATTTTGGGCTGGGCCAGCCTGCTGCGCAGCGGCACCCTTACCCCCGAGAAAACGGCCTTTGCCCTGGAAACCATTGAGCGCAACGCCAAGCTGCAAACCCAGCTGATTGAAGACCTGCTGGATGTGACCCGCATTATGCAGGGCAAAGTGAGGCTGACCCTGGCCCCCGTTAACCTGGTGGGCATTGTTGCCGCCGCATTAGAGACGGTGCGGCTGACCGCAGAGGCCAAGTCGATTGATATTCAAACGGTGTATGAGCCCCATTTGGGACCAGTTTTGGGCGACTCTACCCGCCTGCAGCAGGTGGTGTGGAACCTGCTCAGCAATGCGGTTAAGTTTACCGAAAAAGGCGGGCAGGTCAGGGTGACGGTGTCGCAGGTGGGGGCTGAGGCTCAGGTGCAGGTGAGCGACACCGGCAAAGGCATTCACCCCGGCTTTTTGCCCCACGTGTTTGACTACTTTCGCCAGGAGGATGGCACCACCACCCGCAAATTTGGCGGCCTGGGGCTGGGCCTGGCGATCGTCCAAAATCTGGTCGAGCAGCACGGCGGCACCGTCACCGCGGCCAGCCCCGGCGAGGGCCAGGGTGCCACCTTTACGGTGCGTCTGCCCCTGCAGCAGTAGGGCCATAGCCTCCGCTGCGCTGTGCCTTCTATCTTCTGGTAGATTGGATCGCCATAGCAGACGCTATAGAGTCTGATTCGGTAGTGTGCGCGATCGCCTGTATGTCCTCGGATTTAACACCGTCTTTTTCGTCGCGAGTGCTACCCCGGCAGCAGCCAG
This sequence comes from filamentous cyanobacterium CCT1, assembly GCA_003017855.1. Lineage (GTDB taxonomy): Bacteria > Cyanobacteriota > Cyanobacteriia > Phormidesmidales > Phormidesmidaceae > Nodosilinea. Next base: position 13,443 of record PYER01000036.1, on the reverse strand, counting down.
AGATTGGTCAGCTGATTCGCGACCTGCGGCAGGCGATCGGGTCTACCCAGGCGCAGTTTGCCGATGCTTTGGGGGTGAGCTTTAGCACCCTCAACCGCTGGGAAAACGGTCACATGCAGCCGTCGCCCCTGGCGCTGCGGCAGGTCGAAAGCGTTTTAGAAAACCTGAGCCAGTCCACCGAGCTGGCTGGCGGTAGCCAGGCGTTCTTAGCTAAGTACGGGATTAAGTATGGGAGCCTAGGCAGCTAACTCTTTTTTATGGCTAACTCCGATTCCCACAGTGCTCCAAACCCGGCCCCGGCGGAGGACCTGCCCCAGGCTCGCACTATCTTGATCATCGGTCCCGATGCGGAGCGGGACAATGTCTATCGGCACCTGCTGCGGGCGGCGGCTGGCGATCGCATTTTGACCGAGCGCTGTGACGGCCCCGTTGTAGACCTGTGCCACGGTCAGGGAGTCGATGGCGTCATCCTAGAGACCCATGCCCCCGATCGCTGCGGTCTGGAGCTGCTCGAACGGCTCCGGGCGCAGGTCGATCGCCCCCTGCCCATAATTGTGATCGGCGACAACGATGCCAACCTGGCCAAACGGGCGCTGCGGGCCGGGGCGACCGACTACCTGGTGCGCGAGCAGGTGACGGCTGACACACTGGCGATCGCCCTACAGACGGCCATGCCGCTGAACCAGGACTGCGTCGGTCTGCGGCAGCAGCTTCAGGCCACGGAGGCGGCTCTAGACGACAGCCGCGACGAACTCGACCGGCGATCGCACATCTTCGACGCGGTCCTCTCCACCATCACCGACTTTGTCTACCTGTTTAACCGCGAGGGCCGCTTTGTATTTGTCAACCAGCCCCTGCTCGACCTGTGGGGCCTGACTTTGGCTGAGGCCGTCGGCAAAAATTTCTTTGACCTCAACTACCCCAAAGCACTGGCGGCCAAGCATCAGCGCGAGATCGAGCACGTGTTTGTCACGGGCAAAACGGTTAAAGACGAGTCGGTTTACGTCAGCCCCAAGGGCGTCAGCGGCATCTACGAATATATTTTTACTCCGCTGCTGGGTGCAGACGGTGCGGTTACATCGGTTGCTGGCTCAACCCGCGACATCACCCACCGCAAAATTGCTGAAGCGGCCCTGCGCGAATCTGAGGAAAAGTACCGCACGCTGTTTGCATCGATTGACCAGGGCTATTTTTTAGTCGATGTTATTTTCGATGAAAACGATCAGGCGGTGGATATTATCTGCTTAGAAACCAACGCAGCGGCGATCGAAATCGTCGGCGAAGACTTTACGGGGCGGCAGCTGAGCCAGGTTAGCCTCACCCAGGGGCCGCGCTGGTACAACATCTTTGGGCAGGTGGTGCGCACGGGTAAAGGCGAGCGGCTAGAAGAATACGTTGAGCTCAACCAGAAATGGTACGACTTTTACCTGTCTAAAGTTGGCGATGCAGACAGCCGTCGGGTGGCGGTGATTTTTCAAAACGTTACCCGGCGCAAACGCCGCGAGGCCAACGCCGCTTTCTTGAGCGACATTGCCGCCGATTTTGCTCGGCTGTCCGCGGCAGATGAAATTATGCAGACCGTCGGGGCCAAAATTGGCGCCTACTTAAATCTGTCTGTCTGTGCCTTTGCCGACATTGATGCCGCCGGGCAAACCGCGGTGATTGACTACGCCTGGCACCGCCCCGAGGCGCACAACGTAGTCGGCGTCTATCCTCTCTCGGAGTTTGTCACCAACGAATTTTTGCGGGCGGCCCGCAGCCAGGAAACGATTGTGGTTGGCAATACGCAGACCGACCCGCGCACGGTGGCCGAGCAGTATGCCGCCCTCAACATTCACGCGTTTGTGAGCGTGCCCTTCTATAAAGATGGGGAGTGGAAGTTTCTGCTCAACATCTACGACTCCTACCCCCGTCACTGGCACTCTGACGAAATTCGCCTGGTTCAGGAATTGTCCAACCAGATCTTTCCGCGCCTGGAGCGAGTGCGAGTCGAAGCGGCGCTGCAGGAAAGCGAAGAACGGTTTCGGCTGTCGACCTATGCTGTCGATGGCATGGTCTACGACTGGAACCTGCAAACGGGGGAGGTCTATCGCTCAGAGGGCCTCTACCGCTTAATTAACTTGCATCCTGAAGATGTTCCGTCAAACAGCGACTGGTGGGCAACGCGCATTCACCCTGACGATTTGACCGATGTTGATGCAAAGATAGCCTCTATTCTCGACGGCAGCGGCGACCGTTACGAGTTTGAATATCGCCTGCGCCACGCCAACGGGCAGTGGCTTAACGTTTGGGATCGCGGCTACCTGATTCACAATCAGCAGGGTAAGGTGGTGCGGGTGGTGGGCTCAACCACCGACATTACCAGCCGCAAACAGGCCGAGCAGGAGCGCGAACAGCTGCTGGCCCGCGAGCGCACCGCCCGCGAGCAGGCCGAAGCCGCCAACCGCATCAAAGACGAGTTTTTGGCCGTGGTATCCCACGAGCTCCGGTCGCCCCTCAACCCCATTTTGGGCTGGTCGAAGCTGCTGCGCAGTCGCCAGCTCGACGAGCAAAAACAGGCGTATGCCCTGGAGGTAATCGAGCGCAACGCGCAAATTCAGGCGCAGCTGATCAACGACCTGCTGGATGTATCCCGCATTTTGCGCGGCAAGCTGAGCCTGAACAAGACCGTCGTCGATCTGGGCCTGACCATTCAGGCCGCCCTCGAAACCGTGCAGCTGGCCGTAGAGGCCAAATCAATTCAGATCTGCACTGAGATCGATCCAGCCTTCAGGCTGGTTTCGGGCGATGCCGACCGGCTGCAGCAGGTGGTGTGGAACCTGCTGTCGAATGCGGTTAAGTTCACTCCCGAGGGCGGGCGCATCGAGGTGCAGCTTGCCTACCTCGACCCCTACGCCCAGATTACGGTTACCGATACGGGCAGGGGCATCGACCCCGGTTTTTTGCCCCATGTGTTCGATCGCTTTCGGCAAGAAGACGCCACCACCACCCGCCAGTTTGGCGGCCTGGGGCTGGGGCTGGCTCTGGTACGCTACCTGGTCGAGCTGCACGGCGGCCAGGTGCAGGCCGCCAGCCTGGGCGAGGGGCAGGGGGCCACCTTTACGGTCAAACTGCCCCTGCTGCCGGTGCAGCAGGCGACCCAGCAATCGCCTCAGCCCGCCAAGCCACCAACCGATTTGAACGGCACTCGAATTCTGGTGGTCGATGACGACAGCACCACCCGCGAGTTCATCGCCTTTTTTCTAGAGCTACAGGGGGCTGAGGTCGTCACCGCCGCCAGCGCTGGCGAGGCGATCGCGGTGCTCACCCGGTTTCGGCCGGATGTGATGCTGAGCGACATCGGCATGCCTGAGCGGGATGGCTATATGCTGATGCGCCAGGTCAGGTCACTCTCGCTGGAGCAGGGCGGGCAGGTGCCTGCGATCGCGCTGACCGCCTACGCTGGCGAGATTGACTACCAGCAGGCCCTGGCGGCGGGGTTTCAAAAGCACATTACCAAGCCCGTCGAGCCAGACCAGCTCACGGAGGCGATCGCCACCCTGATCAAAACCAACTCCTAACGCTGCGTTTGGAGCAGGGTTTCGAAGCTAGCGTGGGCCTCAAAACTGCCCACCACCAGCAGGCGATCGCCCGCCGCCAGCTGCATTTCTCCGGTCGGGTAGCGGTGCAGGTGTTTGTCTCGCTCGACCGCCATCACGGTGGCCCCGGTCAGCCGGCGAATGTTGGTCTCAGCCAGGTTCAGACCAACCAGCGGCGAGTCGGGCAGTAGCTCGTACCAGTGCCGCTGCAGCCCTTCAATGGTCGATTCCAGATCGGTGGCGCCCCAGTACTCCGAGCGCTCGGGCAAGATGTCGCGGTAGCGCCCGGTGCGGTAGCGGTTGACCACCTGCTGCACCTCAAAAGTCGAGTCGCCCAGATTTAGCAGCAGGTGAGCGCCCATCTCCAGCGAAGCCTCAAACTCAGGCTGCACCACCTCCTGGGCGCCGAGCTGGTAGAGGGTGTCGATCTCGGCGTTGCCGTGGGCCCGCACGGTGATATCGAGATCGGGGGCTAGACTCAGCGCCCGGTTGAGGGTGAGGCGGGTAGCCATGGGGTCGGGCAGGGCGATCGCCATGGCCTTGGCCTGGGGCAGCCGCGCCTTTTCGAGCACCAGGGGGCTAGAGGCGTCGCCAAACAGGTAGGGAATGCCGCGATCGCGCAGCGACTGCAGCACCGCCTCGTTGTTGTCGATCACCAGAATTTTGTAGCCCTGAAAGTACAGCATCCGCACCAGGGTGTGTCCCACCCGTCCGCAGCCCACCACCACGACGTGGCCTGCCAGGTCGGCCTCCTGCCCGTACAAGCGGGGCGATCGGCTGAGCTGAAAGAACTGAGTTAGCCACGGCACCTGCTCCAGTGCCGTCAGCAGGTGTGGCGTAGCCCGCAGTAAAAACGGCGTAATCAGCAGGGTAGCCGCCGTGGTGCCCACCGTGAGACCGTAGAGCTGAGGCGAGAACAGCCCTTCCTGCTGGGCCACCCCCGCCAGCACAAAGGAAAATTCGCCAATCTGGTTGATGCCCAGGCCCACGGTCAGCGCCGTTTTGAGCGAGTAGCCAAACAGAGCCACCACCCCAGTGGCGATGATCGCCTTGCCCACCATGGCGATCGCCACCAGCCCCAGCAACACCCAACCGTTGGCCAGCAAAAAGGCCGGGTCGATCAAAATGCCAATCGAGGCAAAGAACAGAGTGGCAAACACGTCGCGCATGGGCAGCATGCGATCGAGGGCGTGGTCGGCATACTCCACGTTAGAGATCATCAGCCCCGCCACAAACGCGCCCATCTCAATGCCCAGCCCCAGGGCCGAGGTAATCAGAGCAATGCCCAGGCAGAGCACCAAAATGCCCAGCAAAAACAGCTCCTGCGAGCCGCTGCGGGCCAGCCAGCGCACCGCCAAGGGGATAACCCACCGGCCCACCAGAATGGCCCCGCCCAAAAACAGCAGCGCCTTGAGCACCGCCGCCACCAGGGCGGTGCCGATCACATCGGCGGGCTCGGTGAGGGCGGGCAAGATGGCCAGCATGAGGCCCACGCCCAAATCCTGGGCAATCAGAATGGCGAGCATGATCTGCCCGTGGTTAGTTTGCACCGCATTGCGCTCGATCAGGCTTTTGAGCACCACCGCCGTCGACGACAGCGACAGCACCGCCCCCAAAAAAACCGCAGTGGGAATGGTGTCGACCCAGCCGGTCAGATAGGCCAGACCGCCCCCCAGCAGAATGGTGAGCAAAATTTGCAGCGACCCTCCCCCCAGGGCGATCGCGCGCATACGCAGCAGATCTTTAAGCGAAAACTCAATGCCCAGGGCAAACAGCAGCAGCGCCACGCCAATGTCGGCCAGCACCTCGATATCGCCTTCGAGGGTAATCAGCCCCAGCCCGGCGGGGCCGATCAGCATGCCGCCCAGCAGGTAGCCCAGCAGCACCGGCTGCTTCAGGCGGCTGGCCACAAAACCGCTCACCGTGGCGGCCCCCAGCACGGTCACCATCTCAACGATTAGCGTTAACTCTTCAGCCATGGGGGTAGTTAGATAGAACGGCATGGGCCAACTGTGCGGCGCTATACAGTGTTAGCGGACCAGGACCACGGCACGCCGCCTCTAGGCTAAACGATGCCGCCCAGCGGGGAGTACCCAGGGTGAGGGTATAGCCTGGCTATACCTGTACAGCATTCCTGCGGTGCACCGGCTTTACAAACCGCTGGATTCAGATGTCACCAGATCCATCAGCATGACCTCCCACACCAGACGGGGCTGCACAAAGCGGCGCAGGTAGCCCTTGGCGGCTTCGAGTTTGGGCAACCAGCGAGGGCTCTCCGTCGGGTAGCGCTGCCAGTACCAGTTGAGCAGGTAGTCGAGCAGCCAGAGCTGAGCTTCGGTATCGAGGGCTTTGGCCACCTGGCGGGCCTGGTCGAGGGCATCGCGCAGGCTGCGGGGGGGCTGGTGCAGGGCGGTGAGCAGCTCTGGGGAAATGCTCTGGAGCTGGTTGTAGGCAGCGATCGCCCCCCCCGGACTGCCCTGGGCCATAGCCAAAACCTGCGGCTGCGCCAGCACCTCGCCCTGCCCCACCCGCTCCAGCACCGTCGCTAGATCTGCTGAATTCAGCCGCTGAAAGGGAATCGTCTGGCAGCGCGACACCAGGGTGGGCAGCAGCGACTGCGGACCGGGGGCCAGCAGAATGATGGTCGCCTGACCCGGTTCCTCCAAGGTTTTGAGCAATCCGTTGGCGGCTCCCTCGGCCATGGTTTCGGCAGCTTCTATCACCACCACCGCTCGGGCAGACTCCAGGGGCGGACGGCTTAAAAACTGGGCAATCTGCCGCACCTGCTCCAGGCGGGTCTGGGGTGGGCTTTTGCGCGCAATCCCTTCTTCCGCCGCCTGGGATGCACCAATCAGCCTGCCCTGGTGCAGGTAAGTCGGCTCTACCCACAGCAGGTCGGGGTAGTTGCGCTGGGCAATCCGCCGCTTCAGCGCGGGGGATGGCGGCTCGGTGCTGGGGGCGAAGAGAATGGCCGCGAACTGCTCTGCCGCCAGCCGTCGCCCCACCCCGTGGGGGCCAGCAAACAGGTAGGCCGGGGCCACCCGCCCCTGCTCCACTGCCCGGCAGAGCAGCGCAATCGCCGTATCCTGACCGACTAGGCCGTCAAACTGGGAGCGTACCACTGCTGCAAATACCCTTCCACAACGGCAAAAATTTCGCGGGCGACGGCGTCTATATCTGCCATCGCATCGATCGCCACAATCCGCTCTGAATGCTGCTGAGCCAGCCTCTCAAAGCCCCCCTGCACCCGCTGGTGAAAGGCCAGCTCGGCCTGCTCCATGCGATCGGCGCTCCCCCGCTGGCGGGTGCGGGCCAAGCCCGTTTCGGCGTCGAGCCTGAGCCAGAGGGTGAGGTCAGGTACCAGCCCCCCCGTCGCCACCTGGTTGAGCTGTTCGATCAGGGCCAGGTCCAGGCCGCGGCCATAGCCCTGGTAGGCCACCGTCGAGTCGATGTAGCGATCGCACAGCACCCAGCTGCCCGCCGCCAGAGCGGGCCTGATCACCTCTTCGACATGCTGGGCGCGATCGGCGGCGTACAGCAGCAGCTCGGCCCGGCTCGCCATCGCTGCCCCGCCGCAATCGCCTAGCAGCAGCTGGCGCAACCCCAGCCCCAGCTCTGTGCCCCCCGGCTCACGCGTCGCCAAAAGCTGGGGAATCAGGCCCCGTTGCTGGAGCCGCTGCAGGTCAACATTTTGCAGCAAAGCCGCGTGCAGAATCTGGAGCTGGGTCGATTTACCACAGCCCTCCACCCCTTCAAAAACCAACAGTTTACCCGGCATTGGCCCCTACTCTACTGGTTGCCCCCTCAAGCTTACAGGCAGGCGCGATCGCCTCAGCGACCGACCCCCTACCCTTGACCCCCATAAAAATCATTGCTATACGTTAAGATACAAACTCAGGACTCGCTACTCAGGACTCGCTGGGTTCTGGATGAATAGGTTCGTTGGGGAACTAATTTGAGTCGCCATCGACCTGACACTGAGCAATAGTTGTTACGGTCTCAGCAAAGGACGCCTATGGCACGTTACACAAACTCCCTTCCTGTTCCCGAGACAACCTCTCGGCTGCGAGACGCTATTATCAGCTCTCTGCAAGCTTTTGGGTTGAACATGGTCTACGAAAACGGCGACTACCTGGTGGCCAAAGAGCAGCCTGGTCGGGTGTCACTGTCCCAGCTCACGACTATTGAAGTGCTGATCAACCAGCCCACCGTAGCCGCAGGTTCCGGCTGCGTGAACCTGGTCGTTAAGAACGAGGAGCTACCGCTCAGGCGCGACAACCACTGCGAGCAGGTGTTCAGCGCCGTCAATCAAGCGATTGTGGCGTTGGTCTAGGTTCCGGACCGTCGCCAGGCCGACCACACCTGTCGCAGCAGATTTAGAGACTTTTCACCCTCTGGAACACCCCAAGAATACCCCTGAATCGGGCAGTCCTAGTTCTCGGTATCCTCGTCCAGACCATCCCCGTCGTCTTCGCCCTCTTCAACCATGTTGGGGCTGATTAAGGTGATGTCAAACTCGTCGGGGGGAAGAGTAGACTGGCTGTCGCGCTTGAGTTGGTAGTAAATAGCGCGGGCCTGCGGGCCAAAGACAATCTCGTCTTCGTTTTTAAGGTCGTGAGCCTGGAGCTTGCGACCATTGATGAGCATGCCGTTGGCGCTGGGTTTGCCCTTTAGGTTACCGTCTACGATGCGGTAGTAAAAGGTATCGTCGTCCTTGGGCAGCTGCACCAGGGTAGCGTGGTGCCGCGACACAAACTGAGACGACAGCCTGATATCGCACTTTGGATCGCGCCCAATTGAGTAAACCGAACCGTCTAAAACAATTTCTCGACGGCCTTTGCTGTCTTCAACAATGAGAATATTACTGAGTTTGGTATGGAGTGGCATGCTCTGACACTTGCAAAAACGGATCCCAAAATCGACTTGGTAGGGAACATAAAGCTGATTAGCGGCCTAGTAGATGATCATTTTTCCCTGCTTACGCCGCCAACATTACTCTTTTGGACAATCTATGACATTACGTGCCGTGGTCAACTCAGCTGACTTGCCTTAGCTTACCGTTACCGAGAAAAACGACCCAAAAAGTAAACCGACGGCTGCCCTTAGTTTACCCATTCCTGCCATTGCCTGAATGGTAGCAGAAACCTTCACAGGTAGCTGACTGCGCCGGCCTTTATATTCGATCAATTCTCTAATCGGCGGAGTCGGCTTCTAGCTCTTCCCAGGGGTTGGAGTTGACATCGCGCAGGCGCTTGAGCATCCAGTCAAAGCGAATGCCGCCGATGGAAAGCATGTCGTTCATCTCGTCTAGCCCAGCGTCGTTGAGGCTCGCTACCGGTCGCCAGTGCTCACCCTGCAGGTGCTTGACGGTGCTGCGCAGACGGCTGGAGAGCAAAATGGCCAGCGCGCGGTAAAACCGGGAGGCAAACCAGATGTCTTGCTGGAGTTTGTGGCGCAGCTGAGCGCAGGAAATTGCCAGTACAATACTGGGCTCTAGGGCCGACACCGTGGCCGAGGGCGGTTGACTATCGACAAACGACATTTCACCCACTACTTCGCCTGTCGCCAGGTGGGCAATGGGCTGAGCGCTCAGGGCTGCCACGGAAACCTCCAGGCCGCCGTCTAAAATAAGATAGAGATGTTCGCAGGGTTCGCCCTCGCGAATGAGCACCTGCCCGGGTTGAAGCTCCTGCCGCTGCCCAGCCTCAATCAGCCAGTCAACGTCATCGTCGTCTAAAACCCCAAGAATGAATACTACGCGCTTCATGGCTGCGGCCCTACTCCACAATAGCCCGCCTGCCGTGGGCAAGACTGGGGGAAAAACCTGGCACTGGGCCACAAGGGCAGCGGGGCCAACCCGGACTGCTGGAGCAATGCCGCATAGCTACCTTATGTAGGTCATGCCAGTTTTCTAACATACCCTACGATGGGTTGTATGGAACATTGCCGCCGCGCAGGTGTTCCGCAACAGTTCTAAACACGGTTTGACCTATCGAAATTTAGCGGCTGGGATGACTGTATAGGGCAAGCTTGACCTGGTCAGCCGCACCGTCGAAACGGTGCTCGACCTGCAGCGCCAGCAAACTGGCCTGCGCCTGGAGTGGTACGTGGTGCTGCTGATTGTGATAGAAGTGCTGCTGTCGCTGTACGACCTGTTTATTCGCCCCCGATGAGGTACCGATGGGACAATCTATTGTTGTGAACCAGGCCGAGTTTGAGCAGGCAGTGCTGCAGCCGTCCTTTGAGCAGCCGGTGCTGGTCGATTTTTTTGCCACCTGGTGCGGCCCCTGCCAAATGCTCAAACCCATGCTCGAAAAGCTAGTCCAGGAGTACGATTTTACCCTGGCCAAGGTCGATATCGACGCCAACCCCGAACTGGCCAAGGCCTTTGGGGTAGAAGGGGTGCCTGATGTGCGAATCGTCAGTCAGGGGCAGGTGCAGGAGGGGTTTGTGGGGGTGCTGCCCGAGCCGCAGCTGCGCGAACTGTTGGCCAACCTGGGTCTGCGATCGAGCCTGGAGGAAGACCTGGCGGCCTTTGATGCGGCTCTGGCTAATGGCGACCCAGGCAAGATTTTCCCCGCATTAACCACGCTGCTGACCCGCTACCCCAACAACAGCCAGATTTTGCTCAAGGCAGCCCAGCTCTACGTCCTTCAGGGTGACGATGCTCTGGCCAGCCAGTATCTGGAGCTGATCGACCCCAGCGATCGCGCCGCCATCGACGTGGCCGATGGCCTACGGGACCTGATCACCCTGCGCCAGTCCCTTACGGATCTAGGCGATTCTGAGTTAGACAGAGCGTTTAGTACGGCTAGCCAGGCGGCTCTAAAGGGAGATTTTGCTGCCGCTCTAGAGGGGTTTTTGGCGGTGGTGAAGCGCGATCGCACTTACCGCAACGACAGCGCCCGCAAGGCCATGCTGACGGTCTTTAAGCTGCTGGGCAGCAGCGACCCACTGACCACCACCTACCGCAAGCGCCTGATGCAGGCCCTGTATTAGACAACCCTTTACTTAGGAAAATCTGAAGAATGCCGAGTTGGGCAACTTTGGTCAAGGCAACAACAGTTATTCTAGAAATAGTTACCTAAGCTGATTTCCTAGCCCTTTGCCAACCCTGCCTGAGTGGTAAACCTATGGCATTTCTAAATCGCTGGCTTCAGTTTTTAAGGTTCCTCGAAGGACTCCTGGAGGTCTTAGACGTTGTCACTACCCCTCTGGGTATGGTGGCTACTGTCGGCGTGATGCTCTACAGTTTGCTGGTGTTTTTGGGCACCGATGCCTCAACTGCCGCTACACTGGCCGGGTCTGTTACGCTGGGCCTCAGCTGTCTCATCACCCGCCCTGATTTTTAGCCCGTCGCCATCCCGTCCCGTCCTTCCCCCCACGCCCATGCTTCCCGCTGCCGAGGCCGAAGCCAAAATTCTTGCTTTGGTCTCCCCTCCTACCGAGACTGAACAGGTGCCTCTAGATGCAGCCCTGGGGCGCATTCTGGCCCAGGCTATCCCCAGTCCGCTCGACTTTCCCCACTGGGACAATTCGGCGATGGATGGTTATGCGGTGCGCCACGCCGATGTGCAGGGGGCGAGTGCTGAGAACCCAGTGGCGCTGGCGCTAACAGAGACCATTCCGGCGGGGCGATCGCCCACCCAATCCGTCGGCCCCGGCCAGGCCGCCCGCATTCTCACCGGGTCTATGCTACCGACGGGGGCCGATACCATCGTCATGCAAGAAGTGACCCAGCGCGAGGGCGAGCAGGTGCTGGTGCTAGAAGCACCGGAACCCCAGCAGTTTGTGCGCCACCGAGGCAGCTTCTGCCGGGCAGGCGATTCTTTGATGCAGGCAGGACTCCCCATTGGTGGACCAGAACTGGCGGTGCTGGCCTCGGCTCAGTGCGTGCAGGTACCGGTGTTTCCTCGGCCCCAAGTGGCGATTCTGTCGACCGGCGATGAGCTGGTGATGCCCGACGAGCCTCTCCAGCCGGGGCAGATTGTCGACTCTAATCAGTACGCTTTGACGGCGCTGGTACGACAGGCGGGAGCGATCCCCGTCACCATGGGCATTGTGCCCGACCAGCCCCAGGCCCTGCGGGCAGCGATTCAGACGGCCCTGGCTCAAGCCGATGTAATTGTGTCATCGGGAGGCGTATCGGTAGGCGACTACGACTATGTAGACAAGATTTTGGCGGAGCTAGGGGCGACACTACACATTCGCTCGGTGGCGGTGAAGCCCGGTAAACCGCTGACGGTGGCAACGTTTCCAGCTCAGAGGGGAGTCGAACCGATCTACTTTGGTCTGCCGGGCAACCCGGTTTCGGCCCTGGTGACATTCTGGCGATTTGTGGTGCCTGCTCTGCGCAAGCGATCGGGCTTAGCGACGGGTTGGGAGCCAGGGTTTGTGCAGGCCGTCACTCGCCAGGCCCTAAAAGCTGGGGGTCAGCGAGAAACCTACCTGTGGGGCAGACTGACCTCGACCCCCAACGGCTACGAGTTTGAACTGGCCAGCGGTGGCCATAACTCAGGTAATTTGATTAATTTAGCGGGCACCAATGCCCTGGCGGTTGTCCCGGTAGGTACAACGCGAATTAATGCTCATACGACGATACAGGTCATGCCCGTTAGCATGCTTGTTAGCTAAAGGGCCCCTATTCGATCCCTTTCGCCAGCGCACAGACGTACTCCATCGCCGCTGAATTCAGCGGGTCGGGGTCTACAGGCATCCAGCCCTGGCTGCCCACGGGGCCGTCAAACTCGACATCGCGAAAGCGGCGCCGATCGCAGTCATACTCAGTTAAATAATCAGTACGCTCGGGCTCACCAGAGCGGCTGTCAACGTAGTAACTGCCCACCCGCACGTGGCCTTGGCCCAGGGACTTGACCGAGTCGATGTCGATAAATTGTTGCTGCTGCCCCTGGCTAGATTCAGCCACTGAGTGCCAGGTGGTGGCCAGAGCGCTGGCAGGATAGATTGCCCAGCAAAGCACTAGCCCCAGCCAGAGAGCCGCTATTCTGCCCATAAAAGTATTCCTGGCCAATTAACTATCCTCAAGACATTACAGGGTGGGGAAAAACAGCGATCGGTAGGCACCAATAATCGCCTCACCCCAGAACACCGTGATCACAGCACCGATCGCAAGAAACGGACCAAAGGGCATGGGCTGGCGGCGGCTGATCAGCTTGAGGGCGATCGCGCCGCCCCCCACTATGGCCCCCACCAGGCAGGCCAAAAACCCGCTCAGCAGTACCCCCTGCCAGCCCAGCCAGGCCCCCAGCATCGCCGCCAGTTTGGCATCGCCGCCGCCCATTGCCGTTTGCCCCAGGGCCGCTGAGGCGAATAGCGTAATCAGATCAAACAGCCAGATCCCCAAGACCGCGCCGAGAATGCCGCCCAAAAGCCCCTGAACTGGAGCAGGCCAAGCTTCCCCCTGCAAGATCGGTAGGACAAACTTCACCGCCAGGCCCAGCAGCAGCCCCGATCCCGTGAGCACGTTGGGCAGCGTCAGCGTATCGATATCGATAAAGGTGAGGGCCACCAGCCAGCTCAGCAGGAGCCAGTAGCCTACCGTGGCCCAGCTCAGCCCCAGCAGCCAAAACGTCGCTAAAAACAGTGCTCCGGTGAATGCCTCGATCAGCGGGTAGCGGGGCGAGATGGGGGTACGGCAGTAGCGGCAGCGGCCTTTGAGCCAGAGCCAGCCCAGCACCGGCACATTGTCGTAGGGTTTGAGCTGGGTGTGGCACTGGGGGCAGCGCGAGGGGGGGTGCAGCAGCGACAGCCCCGCCGGGACGCGGTAAATCACCACGTTGAGAAAGCTGCCCACGGCAGAGCCGAAGAGGAAGACGAGGGCGGATGTGATGAGGGCGTCCATGGG
>PYER01000319.1 GCA_003017855.1 filamentous cyanobacterium CCT1 | reverse complement strand
CCCCAGGACGCCGCCAAGTGGGAAGTCCCCGCCCTGCGCTGGGCCGATCTGAGCGACGGCGATCGCGGCGTGAGCATTCTCACCGACTACAAGCACGGGTTTGATGCCACCCCCAACCAGCCGCGGCTAACGCTGTTAAAAGCGCCCATCTGGCCCGATCCGGGCTGCGATCGCGGCCTCCAAACCTTCAGCTATGCCATCTACCCCCACGCCCAGGGCTGGCAGCAGGCTAAAACCGTCCAAACGGCCCGTAGCTTCAGCCTGCCGATTCAGGCTTGCCCAGCTATTTCAACAGATACACCGAGTTCAGGCCCTACGTCCGCCAGCTGGCTAGATTTAGGCAACAATTCCCTGGTGCTAGCCGCCTTGAAGCAGTCTGAGGACCGAGAGGATCAGTACATTCTGCGCGCTTACGAAAGTACCGGCACCAGCAGCCCCCTCACCCTGGGCGGCACCCTGCCCGTAGACACCCTTGGCCCAGTGGATCTGCTAGAGCAGCCTCAGGACACAACGCCACCCGCGATGGTCGCCCCCTGGCAGGTGATCAGCCTTGCCCTCACGACCCATTCCTAGTGCTCTGCAAAACTGAAGTTTAGGGTAAGGCTATTCTTGGGATGGCCTTCTTCGCGGTGCATTGCTGCGCGTAGGTGGAGCCTTGTCTTAGCGGTATGCACCTTACTACACTGAAGCACTAATAAACCAACTATTTTGCATTTTGAACTTTGCATTTTGAACTCCCAGCAGTGGCACTAGCCCCTGCTCACTTCCCAATCCAAAATCCAAAATCGCCTCATCTCCCCAGCCAACCCCCGAGCCAGGCCTGAATCTGCTCCCACACGGCACCAGGTCCAACGCCAAACAAGAAGTACAGCACCAGCAGCAAAAAGGCGACCAGCAGCACGGTTTGAATCGTGTTTTTGACCAGCTTAAACAGCCAGCCAAACACCAGCACGACGACGACAATGGCCCCCAGTACAATCAGCAGATCCACGGTGCTTACCCCAGCGAAACAACAGTGGCCTGGGTCAAGTTCTCGCTGACGCTGAGCACCTCAGCTCTGGCCCACTGGTCGGCGGCGAGAATATCGGCCAGTACGGGCTGAGCCACATTGTGGGAGCGGTGGCGATCGCACACTCCCTCAATCACCCTGGGAATGTCCAAAAAGTGAATCTTTTCATCGAGAAACAGTGCCACGGCCTGCTCATTGGCGGCGTTGAGCACCGCCGTCATGGTGCCCCCGGCTCGCCCAGCCGCATAGGCTAGATCCATACAGGGATACTTGGCGTGGTCGGGCTCACGGAAGGTGAGGTCGCCAGCTTTGACCAGATCCAGCGGTTCCCAGTCGGTATAGATGCGATCGGGCCAGGAGAGGGCGTAGAGCAGGGGCAGGCGCATGTCGGGCCAGCCCAGCTGAGCCAGCACCGAGGTATCCTGCAGCTCAATCAGCGAGTGAATAATGCTCTGGGGATGGATGACGATATCGATACCGTCGTAGTCCATGCCGAACAGGTAGTGGGCCTCGATCACCTCCAGGCCCTTGTTCATCAGCGTGGCTGAGTCAACGGTAATTTTGCGGCCCATCGACCAGTTGGGGTGTTTGAGGGCGTCGGCGACGGTCACCTGAGCCAGCCTTTCGGTGGGCCAGTCGCGGAAGGCCCCGCCCGAGGCGGTTAGCAAAATGCGCCGCAGCCCGCCCGCAGGCACCCCCTGCAAACACTGAAAAATCGCCGAATGCTCGGAGTCGGCGGGCAGCAGCTTAACGCCGTGCTTTTCGACCAAGGGCAGCACCGCAGGGCCGCCCGCAATCAGGGTTTCTTTGTTGGCCAGGGCAATGTCTTTGCCCGCCTCGATCGCCGCCAGGGTCGGCAGCAGCCCGGCGCAGCCGACAATGCCCGTCACCACGGCCTCGGCATCGCCGTAGCGGGCTACTTCCACCACGCCATCATCCCCAGCCAGAATCTGAGGCATGGGGTCGAGCCCAGCCAGGGCTGCCCGCAGTTCACCCAGCTTCTCAGGGTTGCAGATGGCCACCACCTCGGGCTTAAACTGGCGCACCTGCTGGGCCAGCAGCTCGACGTTGTTCCCTGCGGCAATGCCTACCAGGCGAAACTGGTCGGGATGGTGCTCCAAAATGTCCAGGGTTTGGGTGCCAATAGACCCGGTTGAACCAAGCAGGGTGATGGCTTTCACGGCAGTCCTCGAGGGTGAGTGATCGTTATCTTTAAGAATCTCACGGTACGGCCCCTGGCCCAAGGTTTAGTCTTAACCTTGGAGGCCAATCTCTTTCCCAGGGGCTATTTACTAACCCCATGGGGATCATCTCTAAATAATTAACAAGATTTGATGACTGGATTGCTATTGATAGCTGCGAAAATAAAATAGTTGTTAAGATTACTGAGAATCGTTCGCGCACACGAGCCTACCAACGAACCCTAATGGATCCTGTAGAACCGGTTTCAGTTGAAGTCGTGCAGCAAGTGGCCGAGTATTTTGGCGTGTTGAGCGAGCCCATGCGGCTGCGCATTCTCAACCTGCTGCGGGAAGGAGAAAAATGTGTGCAGGAGCTGGTAGACGCCACCCAAACCAGCCAGGCCAATGTCTCTAAGCATCTGAAAGTGATGCTGCAGGCGGGCATTTTGAGTCGCCGCACCGAGGGCACCTCCGCCTACTACAGCGTCACTGACGAGCTTATCTTTGACCTCTGCAGCATGGTCTGCGATCGCCTGGCCTGCCGCATTGAAGCCCAGGCTCAGCATTTTCGCAACTTCAGCCTCGCCTCGCGGAGCTAATGGATTACTCGTGACTAACCCCGCGTTCCCTGAGCGGAGTCGAAGGGAACGCGGGCAGCATTACGTTTCCTGTGTTCCCCAAGCAAAAGACGCGCCTACGGCTGGGTGCCCTCGGCAATCTGGCTTTTGCCAAAGTAGGCCTCTAGCACCTGTAGCACCATGGGGGCCGCCACCTTACCGCCGCCGCCGCCCGAGTGTTCGGCAAAGGCCACAACGACCACCTCCGGGTTTTCCATCGGGGCGTAGGCCCCAAACCAGGCGTGGGACAGCCCGGGCGGTGCTTCGGCGGTGCCGCTTTTACCCGCCAGGGGAGGCAGGTGGGGCACGTTGAGGCTCTGGCCCGTGCCGCCCGTAATCACCTGCCGCAGCCCCCGGTGCAAAATGTCGATGGTGGTGTCGCTTAGCTCTACCGATTCTTTCCAGTTGTGGTGTTCTTCGTTGTCCTTGAGCAGGTGGGGCTTCACTTTATAGCCGTTGTTAGCCGCGACCGCAAACATATTGGCCACCTGCAGGGGCGTGGCCTGCATAAACCCCTGGCCAATCGACATGTTAATCGAGTCGCCAATCACCCACGGCGTGTCCAGGTTCTCGCGTTTCCACGCGTCGTCGGGCACCAGGCCAGCGCTTTCTTCACTCCCCAGTTCAATGCCGGTTTTGCGGCCAAAGCCAAACCGACGGGTCATTTCGATCAGAGTAGGGCCGCCCACGCGCATGGCCACTTGGTAAAAGAAGGTGTCGCTGCTCCAGGCCATCGCGCCCGTAAAGCTCAGGGGGCCAAAGCCGGCCCGGTTCCAGTCGCCAAACTGAATGCCCCCCACCTGAATGTAGGGATAGGTGGGCAGCACGGTGCCCGGATCGTACTTACCCGACTCTAACGCCGCCGCTGTGGTGACAATTTTAAAGGTGCTGGCGGGTGGAAAGGCCTGCAGCGATCGGTTCAAGAAGGGGTGGTCGGCCCCCTGCAGCTGTTGCCACTGGGCTTCGGTGATACGGGTGGTGAAAATATTGGGGTCGTAGGTGGGCCAGCTGGCCATCGCTAGAACTGCGCCATTACGCGGATCGATGGCGACAACAGCGCCCTCGCGGGTGCCCAGAGCCGCCTCGGCCGCTCGCTGAAGCTCTAGATCAATAGTGAGCTGAATATCTTCTCCAGCGGTGGCAGGCTTATCGCCCAAAATGCTGATGATGCGTCCGGCGCTATCGACCTCAACCTGTTGACCGCCCCAGGCGCCGTGGAGGGTGCGCTCAAAGGCTGCCTCGGCCCCCATCTGGCCGACCACATCGCCCAGGCGGTAGCCCTCGTCGCGGCGCGCTTTGAGCTGTTCGTCGGTGAGTTCGCCCGTGTAGCCAAGCACGTGGGCGGCCAGGTCGCCGTTGGGGTAGTTGCGCACGGCCTCGGCCTCGAGCCGCACCCCCGGCAGCTCATTGGTGTATTCGGCCAGGGCAGTGGCCTGGGCGGGGCTGATGCCCCGCGCAATGGTAATCGACTCGATCGACTCGTAGCCCGCCTGCTCCAGCCGTTTCCGAATCTCATCGGGGGGAATGTTGAGCACCTTGGACAAGCGGTTGATCACCATGGGCCACTGGTCGCGGGGCAGGGCAATCGGCCAGATCGACACCGTGTGCGACAGGCGACTGCCGGCCAAAATCTTGCCGTTGCGATCGAAGATGGTGCCTCGGGCCGGGCGCTTGGGCACCAGGCGAATGCGGTTGGTGTCGGCGAGCTGACGGTTGCGATCGCCCTCTACCACCTGGAGCTGAAACAGCCGCAGCCCAAAGGCTCCCAGCAGCAGCACCGAGACCAGCGCCAGCAAAAATACCGCCTGAAAGCTACGCCCTACGGTCCGTCCCCGCAGGGTATCGGGCACCTGGGGTAAATTTTGGAGGAGAGCCATAGATAAACTCAATCCAGGTTGAGGTGGAGTTTTGCCGGTGAGAAAGCCCCAGATTCCGAGCCGGACTGGGTATAGCCCCTCGGCAAATTTGGCCAGTTCCTATCTTATATCGACCCAGGAGATCTATGCAGGGAAAGGTGGTCTTGTCGGTGGTGGCTCTGAGCCTGGTGGGGGCAGTGGCTTCGGCGGTTTTTTTAGTGCGCGAGCACACTCGCACCTACCGTCTGGTGCTGGCCTCGGGCGGCAGCACGGGCGAATACTACGCCTTTAGCCAGGCCTTTGCAACTGTGGTGACCCGCCACCATCCCACCATTGCCATCGATGTGTTAGAAACCGAAGGGTCCGTGCAAAACATGGACCTGCTCAGGTCCAGCGCGGCCCAGCTGGCCCTGGTGCAGAGCGATACCCCCGTGCAGCCGCCGGTGCGGGCGGTGGCGCTGTTGTTTCCAGAAATGTTTCACCTGCTGGCTCGCAGCGATGCCGATATCGACAGCGTCGTCGATCTGCGGGGTAAACGGATCGCCCTGATGCCCGAGAACAGCGGCTCCTACGCGCTGTTCTGGCCGCTGGCGCAGCACTACGGGCTGACCGCAGACGATCTCACCCCGCTGCCCATGCCCGCCGATCAGGCCCATGCCGCCCTGGCCCAGGGCGATGTCGATGCCCTGTTTCGGGTGATTACCCTGGGCAACCCTGCGGTGGCTGAACTACTGCAAACGAGCGGCACTCGGCTGATTCCGATCGAGCAGGTCGATGCGCTGCGGCTGTCCCTGCCGTACCTGACGGCTCAGGTGATTCCTCAGGGCACCTATAACGGCGGTCAACCGGCTCCCCCGGCCGATCTCCCCGTGGTCGCGGTGAATGCCCTGCTGGTTGCCCACGAAGATATTCCCTCCCACGTGGTGAATGCTCTGACTCGGACCCTGCACCAAAACCGCAACGAGCTGGTGGCGCTTTACCCCAGGGCCGCCATGATTCGGCTCGATACCTCTGGCGATCTGGGGCTGCCTCTGCATCCTGGGGCAGAGGCCTTTTACACCCAGGGCGAACCCGAGTTTTTGGTGGAATATGCCGAACCGATTGGTCTGCTGCTGTCGGTGGCGGTGCTGAGTTTTTCTAGCCTGTGGCAGCTGCGATCGTGGCTGTTGGGCAAGCAGAAAAACCGAGCCGACACCTACAATCTGGAGATTTTGGCCCTGATCGATGACATTCACAGCGCTCGATTCGCAGAGCGAGCCGTTCCGGAGTCGCTAGAGGAGCTGGCGGCCCTCAGAGAACGACTGTTCGACATTCTCAAGCGAGTGGTGACCGATCTGGATGTAGACCGCATTACCAGTGAGTCGTTCGAGTCGTTTACCTTCCCCTGGGAGATTGCCAACAACGCCATTCACCACCAGGAAATGCTGTTGCGGCAGCGCGGCGAATCAGAGCGGATTGGCGGTGCAGCAGCCGATGACTAGGGGTAGTTATGAGCCGCTGTACGGTGCGCCTGTGGCTAGCCCCTCGGCAGCCTGCTTGGTAGAGGGGGCTAGCGCTGTACCAGAGCCTTGGCTTTGAAAACTGACCTCTGACCAGCGGAGCTGCAGGGCGATCTGCGTTTCGGGCTGTGGCTGGGCCGAGACCCCAGGCGCGGGCTTGGCGGCCTGGGGCAGGGTCGCCTGGGGTC
>PYER01000318.1 GCA_003017855.1 filamentous cyanobacterium CCT1 | reverse complement strand
GGGCTGGGCATGGGCGATTGCGTTCCATCCTGGGCATGGGGCAGCGTAAACCACAGCTCCAATCCGCTGGGTAGCTGCTGCTGCGACCTAGCCGCAATCAGCCCGTAGGACTGATCCATCCAGCTGCGGTAGGTGGGCGATATCAGCCAGCGGCGCAGGTATTCGTAGGTTTCAAACTTGACAATCACTACGTACTCGGGGTGACTATGGTCGCGCGGGCGAATCACCTCAACGCCTAAAAACCCATCAAAGGTACGGGCATCGCGGTTGATTCCCTTTGCCCAGGCCTCGTAGGCAGACACTTTGCTCGGGTCAACCACCTCTGAAATAACCAGAGTTACCGGACTAGACTGCGGCTGATTCGCTTCCATAGAACTAGGCAAATGCGTCAAGCAGCAACCTCAAGACTATAAAACATCAAGGGTTTCCGTCATTTGTCCAATCTGCGTTTCAAGGGGCCAGTCTGTCTCTTAGAGGGAACAGAACTTGCGCACCCGGTCAAACTCGGGGTCTTGCCAGGAGTAGGCAAAGTGGCTGACCGAGGTAATCTCTGGGGCCGCCCGTCGCAGGGCTTCCATCTGGGTTTCGAGAGCGGGGCGGTTGTAGGTAGGCTGTCCCCAAATGCCGGCCAGCGCTGGGGTAACGGTAGGATTGGTGCCGCTAGGAATCATCGACTGCACCCGGCGCACGCCGTCTAAGATGCAGCCCGTGTGGCCGCACACCGCGTAGGCCATCGGGTGCCAGCTCATCCAGGTGGGAAAGCGCTCCCAGTACTGCAGGCGCGAGTCGTAGCCGCCCGTGCCCACCGTTTGATTACCCTCCGGGAAGAACACCGCTCCAGGCTGAATGCCGGTGCGCTGCGCCTGTTCCCCAGCCAGCCGCACAAAATCAACCACACCCTGCACGGCGTGGGCTACGCTCAACTGCCACAGTTCGGCCTGGAGCTGGGGCCGCAGGCTAGCCGGGGTGGGCGGAGCCTGGCCCGGTTGCAGCGGTGGCGACGAGGTACGGCTCTGCCACAGGGGTTCTGGCTCGTTGGGGTAGAGGTCGCGCACCTCCTGAATATCGCGCTCGACCAGGTGCCCCCGGCTGATATAGCGGCGCATTAGCTCCTGCCCCTGCTGATTGACCGCCCGACGCAGGAAAGCATCGCGTGAGGCCTGGCCGTAGATCCACAGGTCATCGACGCTGTCGACCACCGAGTTGGGGCCAACGCCACGGGGGTAGCGCACGTAGTCAAACAAGATGCCGTCGGGCTGGCGGCGCAGTACCGCCCCCAGCATGCGGCTGTAGTCGGCCTGGGCCTGGGTATTGTACGGATCGACAAACACTTCGTCGGGGTTACTGGAGGCCCCGGCTTTGGCGTAGGTATAGGTGGTCTGGCCGCGACCGTTGAGGGCCAGCACCTGCTCGCGATCGGTTCTCAACCCGTAGGAATAGCCAAAGTTGAGGGCAAACACCCAGGCGTCAACTTTGAGCCCCCGCTGGCGACCCTTTTCCACGGCCTCGGCAAACAGGTCGCGGCGCTCGTAGCCGGGAGCCTGTACTACGGAAGGCCATACCGTGGGGTTGTCAGCCTGGGGCAGCAGCACCTGACCGCCGTAGAAGACTTCGATATAGACTTCGTTGTAGCCCAGGTTAATGACGCGATCGAACAGGGCATCTAGAATGCCGGGCTGCAGATCACAGGGGTACAGGCGCAACCACACCGCTTGCTTCTGCGGCCAGGTGCGACTGCGGCACTGCTTCAGCGCTTCGGTGTGCTGGCTGACCATTGTCTGGTACTGCTGCTGGGCCGCCGCATCACCAGCTAGCGCGGCTTTGCGCAGATTTTCCTTGGCCAGGGCATCGGCCTGGGTGACTTGACAGTAGGCATTGAGGGCCAGAGCGCGGCTGCCGCCCAAAGGCAGCACCCCAAGTCCCGCCAGCCCCGTGATCAGGGCCAGCCCCTGCAATAGCAGGGGTTTGGTCAGTCGCTGGACTGAAGCAGGAAGCCGAGCTGGAGAAAGATAGCTGACCATAGGTGATGGGGGCTTTGCGGATCGAGGTTTAGGGTAACGCTTAAGACGAAAAAACGCTCTACTTTTCTTCCCCTGGAAACCGATCTTCTTCAATAGTTGGTACGGTGGCCGGAAAAAGCGTATCAAAATTCAGGTTGGCCACGTTAGCCAGCAGGGCCTGCAGCTTCATGCGCTGAATGTAGGGCCAGCCGCCGTTGACTTCGATATCTCGGAGCAAGGCATAGAGGTGCTGACGATTGTCGGGCAGAGCATCGCGAAAGAGCGTTTCACAAATGTCTCGGTGCTGCTGCTCCAGCAACCGCAGCAGTGCCAACAGTTTGAGACTCTGGCCCTGGCGAGCTGCAGCGGCCCGATCGATCGCTTGTGACAGGGCTTTGAGGTCTTCTGGCAGACTTTCAGGGCGATCGCCAGGCGGGTGGTCGGTCATGGGGCTAGGCCAAACATCTGTTAAATAGCTTAATGTTAGCCGCCCGGCTGCAAAAGCCGCGTAAGACTTTTGTAAAGCCTGCCCCATCTGGGATCTACGTCTCAGGCGATCGCGTTTCGGGTTGTCTGAGTCGGCGGTTTCAAATCTTAGGAAAGAGGCGCAGAGCCATGTAGAATGCTTACTTGAGGCTTTACTCGGCTGAGGGCAGGCCCAGCATTGCTGCCGGGCTTCAGGAGCAAATTACTCCCGCCGCTCGCAATGGTCATTGGCGCAGCCTCTTCGGAGGAGTTAGACCAGCCCCTAGGGGCGATCGCGCCAGGGCTATTCTGGCCAGCGTCATAAGCCCAGAGCCAACGGCTGTCGCATTATTTGAGTAGTTTGACAGCGCCTTTTACATACTAATTTTTGAGGTAGACCATGAGGTATCGCGCCCTCTTAGTTGCATTCTTGGCCATCTGCCTGAGTGTACTGACAGCCTGTAGCGAAGCGCCCAGTGCCACCAGTAGTGTGCCCCTGACCTACGACCAAATCCGCAATACGGGCCTGGCCAACAAGTGCCCACAGCTTTCTGAAATGACCCGGGGCAGCATTGCCCTCGAAGACGGCAAAACCTATCAGCTGGTAGGCATGTGCATCGAGCCCACGGCTTACTTTGTGAAAGGAGAAGCCTCCAAGCGCCAAGATGCCACCTACATTCCCGGCAAGGTGCTGACCCGCTACACCTCCAGCCTGGATCAGGTGCGCGGCGACTTGACCCTCAAGTCTGACGGTAGCCTGCTCTTCTCCGAAACCGGCGGTATGGACTTCCAGGCGATTACTGTGCAGCTGCCTGGCGGTCAGCAAGAGCCTTTCCTGTTTACGGTTAAAGGCCTCGTCGCCCAATCGCAGCCCGGTCAAAACGCTTTGACCACCTCTACCGACTTTGAGGGCGACTATAAAGTGCCCTCCTATCGCACCTCTAACTTCCTTGACCCCAAAGGTCGCGGTTTGGCCACCGGCTACGACACTGCCGTAGCCCTGCCCGCTAGCGGCGACAGCGAAGAATACGTGAAGGAGAACACTAAAGCCTTTGACATCGGCCAGGGCCATATTTCTCTGCGGGTGTCTAAAATTGACGGTAACTCAGGCGAAATCGGCGGCACCTTTGAGGCCGAGCAGCCTTCTGATACCGACATGGGTACTGCTGAGCCCGTAGATATCAAGGTGCAGGGCGTCTTCTACGCTCGCCTGGAAGAGGTCTAAGTCGGGCTTTGACCTGAGTGTCCCTAATTGGTTCAGCCCTGCGGTTGAACGTTGGGGCTAAACCTGGGAAGGAGCTTAGCTCCTTCCTTTTTTGTTGGCTGGCCCTCGCGGTTGACCGGGTCAGCGCTTCTCTGACTGGGGGGGCAGTCATACCGCTGGCTCAAATTTGGGGCCAATATCGGCAATTCCCGGTCTACACTAGGGGCTGTCGTCAATTAACTGCTGAACCTGAGAATCGGCGGTTATAGCCCCTAGCTATTTTGTGTGCGGCAACGCTGATGGGATAAGGATGCTAGCGAGAATTGATGACACGCCCTGGGCCAGCCACGGCTATACGTACTGTGTGGGAGTAAACGAGCAATGAAACGGCGAAGACTACTGGGTTATGCAGGGGCCGGATTGGGTATTACCACCCTGGGCGTGCTCAACCAGGCTCAGGCCCAGAGTACAGGTGTTACCATCCGCAGCCTGGGCCATACGGCTTTTCTCTTTACCGGCGGGGGGCGGCGTATTTTGGTCAACCCTTTCCGCAGCATTGGCTGTACTGAAGGACTTCCCTCTCCGGCTGTGCCTGCTGACATCGTCATGATCAGCAGTCGTCTGTTTGATGAAGGCTACCTGAACGACCTCCCCGGCGAACCTCGGGTGCTGAGCGACCCCGGCGTTTACGACTTCAATGATCTGCGCGTTCAGGGCATTCTCACCCCTCACGATCGCGAAGGCGGCCGCCGCTTTGGCAACAACACCGTGTGGAAGTGGACCCAGGGCGGCGTCACCATTGTTCACATGGGCGGTGCTGCTGCGCCGTTGGGTGTAGAAGAACAGATTTTGCTGGGCCGCCCCGATGTCATGCTGGTGCCCGTGGGTGGCGGCCCGAAAGCCTATACTGCCGCTGAAGCGGTGCAGGCGGTGCAGGTACTGCGGCCCAAAATCGTGATTCCCACCCAATACTTGACTAGCGCTGCTAGCGAAAGCTGTGAACTTGATCCGGTAGACAACTTCCTATCGCTGATGCCCGGTACGCCCGTAACTCGCGCCAACAGCGGATCGCTAGGGGTACGCCCCAACGATCTGCCCAGTCAGGGGATGCGTATTCAGGTATATCAGTATCCCAGAGCTTAGCCAACCGCCGTGAATTAGAGACCTATGGCCTAGAGATCGGGCTTCGGCGGCAAAAGCAAAAATCTTTTAGAATCCGCATAGCAACCCGGTCTCTGTTGCGCTCACCCTTTTTTTGCCCTTTGCCATGACCACTCCCTACGCCCATCGTCGTCAGCGTGTAATGGATCTGATTGGTGGTGGCACCGCCATCTTTGCCAGCGCTCCCCCAGCGGTAATGCACAATGATGTGGACTACCCCTTTCGACAGGACAGCAATTTCTATTACCTGACAGGCTTCAACGAGCCAGGGGCGGTGGCGGTGCTGGCCCCCCACCACGAGGAGCACAAGTTTGTGCTGTTCGTGCGGCCCAAAGATCCTGAAAAAGAGACCTGGTCGGGCTATCGGGTGGGGGTTGAAAAAGCGAAGGAGCAGTTTGGGGCCGACGAAGTTTATCCGATCGCTGAGCTGGACGAGCACCTGCCCAAGTATTTAGAAAAAGCCGATCGCCTCTACTACCGCTTTGGCCACGATGAGGCTCTGAACCGGCGAATTCTCAAGCACTGGCGACGGCTGCTGGCCACCTACTACAAGCGCGGCACCGGCCCCGTGGCGATCGAAGACGCCACCCTGATGATGCAGACCCTGCGGCGGGTGAAGTCGGAGGACGAATTGGAGCGGCTGCGCAGGGCGATCGCGATCGCCGCCAAGGCCCACAACCACGCCCTTGAAATTACTCGCCCCGGCCGCTACGAGTACGAAATTCAGGCGGAGATGGAGCATATCTTTCGCCTGGAGGGGGCGATGGGGCCGGCCTACACCTCAATTGTTGCCTCAGGGGCCAACGCCTGCATTCTGCACTATGTCGAAAACAACTGCCAGATGCAGGACGGCGACCTGCTGCTGATCGACGCGGGCTGCGCCTACGACTACTACAACGCCGACATTACCCGCACCTTTCCGGTGGGGGGGCACTTTAGCGACGAGCAGCGGATCTTGTACGAACTGGTGCTGGAGGCGCAGCTGCGGGCGATCGCCGCCGTCAAGCCCGGTGCTCCCTTCAACGAATTCCACGACGCCGCCACCCGCACCATCACCGAGGGGCTGGTGGATCTGGGTCTGCTGACGGGTGATGTCAGCACCCTGATTGAGGAGAAAAAGCACAAGGCCTTCTTTATGCACGGCACCGGCCATTTTCTGGGCCTAGACGTGCACGACGCGGGCATTCTGCGCAACCCCGACAAAACCTGGAAACCCTTTGAGGTGGGCAACGTAGTTACCGTTGAACCGGGCATCTACATTTCCCCTACCTACGAACCCGCTGAGGGGCAGCCCCAGATCGACGATCGCTGGCGGGGTATCGGCATTCGCATTGAAGATGACGTGCTAGTGACCGCTAGCGGCTGCGAGGTGCTCACCGCAGCGGTGCCTAAGTCCCTAGAAGAGATGGAGCGGTAGGATTTTATGATTGGCCAACAATCTACCGCAAAAACTCTGTTTCTGCTGGCCTCTATGGTGGGCTGGCTGACCGTGGGCGCCGCCCTGATGTACCTTTTTCCCGCCGTGGCCGACGCGCTGGTGGGCAGCGATCTGACCCATCT
>PYER01000035.1 GCA_003017855.1 filamentous cyanobacterium CCT1 | reverse complement strand
CGTTTCAAGATGGGTGCTCATAGGTGGTAGTGCTTTGCAATTTCACGTCACTACCACTTTCCTAGCTTTGGCTCACCTTATTTGAACAAACTCCAGTTCAAACGCTTGAACGCTGTACTGTAACGAGGCTCTAGTCGTTGATCTCGGCCAGCTCAATCACCTGGTTTTCGTAGTCTCGGACCAGAAAGTTGAGGGGCTTTTCGTTGCGAATTTTGTGCTGTACTCCGCCCAGCTGCACCCGCATCAAAATGTATTCCAGGCAGTTGTGGTCGAAGCAGACGTGGCGCTGCTGGTTGCGATGGCCCAGACTGGCTCCGCTCACCACGTGCAGCTGAGTGTTTTTGCGCAGCTGATACCACAGCCCTTCGGGGCTGCTGAGGGTGCTCTGGTTGGCAAAGCTGGTGGCCCCGCCCAGGTACATGGGGTCAAGCCCAGCGGTACCCAGGGTTTGCTCGTAGTTGTAGTAGTAGTGCAGCGGCACCTCGGCGGCGGGCAGGTTGAGCATGCCCTCGTAGAAGCGGCGAGCTATCTCAAGATCAGACACCATGACGGTGTAGACCTTGGGGGCACTTTTGAGAAACATCCACATGGCCCCGGCGTAGGCCACCAGCAGCATGACCATAACCCCCTGAGTTGACATGATGCTATCGAGGGGCAGCCCTAGCATGGCTACTGGGGCAGGGGCAATTGGGGATAGGTTAAGCAGCATAGGCCCACAGGAGAGATAACAAAGCGGCGGCTGGCGAAGTATTTTACAGGCGGCAAGCCGGCTTTTCTCAGTGTATCAATTCTGCAATAAACTCTCCTGGCTTAGAAACGACTATCTTGATGACAGCTTCATAGTTATTGAGCCTGAATCGCTGCGATTGGCCGATGCAAGCGTTGCGATCACCTGAATCGAGCCTGGAGCAGGGGAGCGTTAAAGCCCCTACAATCGCTAAAACTTTGCAATTCAGACCTGGTTTTCAAAAAAATTAAGTCGCCAAAATCGCCACGCTAGGTATATTAGAGGCTGATTTATCCGCAGATTTGGTCGGCGGCGGGCCTTTTGCCCCAGCGGCGGCAGCTGTAGGGTGGTGGCGAATGTTTTTCACGGCTTAACCCATGTCTAGCACAGCGCATATTCCCAACTTTCCTGAGTGCGACCACCGGCTGGTGCAAGGGCTGCACCACCTGAGCGATCGCGAGCTGGTGCAGCTGTTTCAGCACCACGGCGAGGCCGGGCGCTACTTCACGGCCATCTTTTGTCGCTACAGCCCCATGGTCTACAGCCTGATTCGCCACTCGGCGCGATCGCCTGTACAGGCCGAGTACCTGTTTGCCCTCACCTGGCGGCACATTCTCCACGAGCTAGGCGGGGTGGAGTGCCCAGAGGCCGTGGCGGGCGAAGGGCCGGGTGCCTTTACCCTGCAAAACTGGCTGATCAACATTACCGCCCTGTGCATTAACCAGGCGGTAGTGCCCGAGGTCGAGTCCATTCACTATTCGCTGGAGCAGGCGACCCCGCCCCTCTGGTGCTACGTCGAGCAGGCGCTCGCTCGGCTGCCTGCGGTTGAGCGCCTGGTGGCCGTGATGGCCCTCACCTTTCGCTGGAGCGAAAACCGGATTGCGGCCTACCTGCAGGCCGAGGGCGAAACGCTCACCGCTGCCGAGGTGCGCCAAAAGCTGGGGCTGGCGTTTCAGCATTTAGAAGCCGCTCTACCCGAGGACATTCGCCAGATCTATCTGGGCGATAGCCCCCTGCGGCCCGAGCCCCTGCCCGACGACCTCAACACCCTGCTGGACGTACCCGATCTGGAGGGGGCAGGGCTAGATGACATCAATTTGGTTGGCGCTGGGGGAGAACTGGGCAACGAATGGGCTAACTGAGCTAGCCCACCGCCAGCCGCGAATCCATCGCGTTAAGCCGTGGGAGAAGACTTTGGGACTATGCCTGGGGAGGGCACCAGAAATGAAGCACAGCTATTTACTCGTCCTGGGACTGTTGCTGCTACCGGGGCTGAACCAGCCTGCCTCGGCGCTCAACCTCGAAGAGCAGCTTGACATTCGCCCCCTCGACGCTACCCAGGGGCCGTCGCGAGACGTCGCCGACGGCTGGATGCAGCTGGGCAACCAGCAGCTGAGCGAGGGCAACCTGACCGAGGCCGTGGATTCTTGGGCCGAGGCGGCTGAGATCTATCGGCTGCTGGGCGATGGCCAGGCAGCAGGGCAGGCCTACGGCTCAATTGGAGCGGCCTTTGCCACTCTGGGGCAATATCCCGAGGCCGAGCGGGCGCTGGTGCTACGCATTGGCACCGCCCGCGACAACGATGACCCCCTGGGCCAGGTCTATGGCCTCAACAACCTGGGCAATCTCTACATCAACCAGGGGCGACTGATGCAGGGTCAGACCTACTTTGAGGAGGCGCTGCAAATTGCTCGCACCACGGGCGACTCGCGGGCGATTGGGCTGTCGTTGAGCAACCTGGGCCAGGTGGCGACTCAGCGGGGTGATTTGGACGTGGCGGTGCGGCTGCTGGAGGCGGCGGCCAACTACCGCATTTTGGCCAGCGACTACGTGGGTGAAGCCCATTCCTCCAACAGTCTGGGGGATGTGTACGTGGCCCTGGGCCGCGAGACAAACGCGATCGGAGCCTACCGGGTAGGGCTGCGCGCCGGAGTCGAGGCGGGCAACAGCGCTCTGCAAATCCGCGCCCTTGATGGCCTGCTGGGCATTTACCTGGACCGAGACGAATTAGACATCGCCAAGCAGTACCTCGACCAGCGCAGCGCTCTGACCCTGGGCACGACCCCTCCCGATCTGCAGACAGCTCTCACCTACCGCTGGCTAGGGGACTACTACCTCAAAACCGATGCCCCCGCTCGGTCCGAGCAGGCCTTTACTCAGGGGCTACAGATTGCGCGCCGCCTGCAGCAAAAATCCTTAGAGGCCGAGTTCATCAACCGCCTGCTGGCGCTGTAATCCTTGCGCGATGCTGCTTCACGTATAGTCCTACGAACATGGCTGACGCTCGGGCGAGGCTTTGCCTGAGCGTATTTATCCGTAGATTCCCAAAATGAGGCCTCTAAAAGCCACTAGCCTTGGCGGAGACCCGAAGGAGCCACCTCGACGTACTGATCAATGGACTGGGGCACGGCCTCGATTGCCCCGTTAGCCGTCAATGTCTGGTGGGGCAACGGGTTGCGGGCTTTAATCAGGGCGATCGCGCGGGTGACGCTCTCAGGCAAAATTACCACCAGGCTGTCGTTGGGGGCACCGTCTAGGGCCGTGTTAATGGCCTCGGTTTCGTTCAGAATGGTGCGGTAGGTGGCTTCGCCGATCACTTCTTCGATGCCGTGGACGATCCACTTGGCGGCGTCACCGCGATCGCGGCCGCGGGTGTCGTCATCTTCTTTGACAATGATGTCATCGAACATCTGGGCGGCGAGTTTGCCCAGGGTAATGAAGTCGTCGTCGCGGCGATCGCCCGGCCCCCCGACCACGCCAATCCGCCGCCCTGGCCAGTTCTTCACAAAGCCGCCCAGCGCTTCGTAGCTGGCGGGGTTATGGGCGTAGTCGACCAGCGCGTGAAACTTACCCAGGTTAAACAGGTTCATGCGGCCTGGGGTCTGGTCGGTAGAGGCCTCAAAGGTGTGCAGCGCCTGGCGAATGCAGCCGATATCGACTCCCTGGGCAAAGGCCGCCAGACTGGCCGCCAGGGCATTGGCGATTTGGAAGGGAGCCTTGCCGCCCATGGTGAGAGGTACTTTCTCGGCCTGCTCGATGCGCAGCAGCCAGTCGCCTTTGAGAATAGACAGGTAGCCCTGCTCATAGACGGCGGCTAACCCCCCCTGCTGGGAGTGTTTGCGCACCAGCTCGTTGTGGGGGTCCATTGAGAAGTAGGCCACCTGGCTCTTGACCCGCTGGGCCATCGCTGCCACCAGGGGATCGTCGGCGTTGAGCACCGCGTAGCCGCTGGG
The DNA here is from genome assembly GCA_003017855.1 of filamentous cyanobacterium CCT1. Lineage (GTDB taxonomy): Bacteria > Cyanobacteriota > Cyanobacteriia > Phormidesmidales > Phormidesmidaceae > Nodosilinea. Next base: position 30,354 of record PYER01000035.1, on the reverse strand, counting down.
GCGCACGGTTTCGGCCACCACGCTCTTGAGGTGGGCCATATCTTCGAGGGTTTCGATGTCGCCCAGGCCCATGTGGTCGGCGGCGACGTTGAGCACCACGCCGATGTCGCAGTCTTTGAAGGCCAGCCCCGATCGCAGAATGCCCCCCCGCGCCGTTTCCAGCACCGCTACTTCAACGGTGGGGTCTTGCAAAATCACCTGGGCGCTCTGGGGGCCAGTGGTATCGCCGGGCTCAACCATGTTGTCGCCGATGTAGATGCCGTCAGTGGTGGTAAAGCCCACCATCTGCCCCGTCTGCTTAAAGATGTGGGCGGTCAGGCGGGTGGTGGTGGTTTTGCCGTTGGTGCCGGTGATCGCCACGATGGGCACCCGGGCCGGGGTGCCGGCCGGAAACAGCATCGACAGAATCGGCTCGGCCACGTTGCGGGCAATGCCAACGCTGGGGCAGACGTGCATGCGCAGCCCTGGGGCCGCATTGACTTCGACAATGACCCCGTCCACCTCGCGCAGGGGTTTGGAGATGTCGGTAGTAACCACATCGATACCGGCGATGTCGAGACCGATGGTTTTAGCGATCCGTTGGGCCACCCAGATGTTGTCGGGGTGAATGTCGTCAGTGCGATCGATGGCGATACCCCCGGTGCTCAGGTTAGCGGTGGCCCGCAGGTAGCACATCTCGCCCTCGGGCAGTACGGTATCGAGGCTGTAGCCCTTGCGATCGAGCAGCTGCCAGGTGGTGCGATCGACCTCGATGCGGGTGAGCAGGTTGTCGTGGCCAACCCCCCGGCGCGGGTCTTGATTAGTGATGTCAATCAGCTGCTCAATGGTCGATTTGCCGTCGCCGACCACGTGGGCGGGCACCCGCTCGGCTACCGCGATGACGTGTCCGTTGATCACCAGTACCCGGTGGTCGCGGCCCCGGTAAAAGCGCTCAATGATCACGCCCTTAGAGACGTCCTTGGCGGCTTCGTAGGCTTCTTCGGCAGCCTGGTAGGTATCGATATCAATGGTGATGCCGCGCCCGTGGTTACCATCTAGGGGCTTCACCACAATCGGGTAGCCGCCGACGTCCTCGATCGCATTCTCCAGCTCGTCGAGGTAGTAGATCACGGTGCCCCGGGGCACGGGCACTCCGGCGTTGCGTAAAATCTGCTTGGTGCCCTCTTTGTCAGAGGCCAGCTCGACGGCCAAAATGCTGGTTTTGCTGCTCAGGGTGGCCTGCACCCGCTGCTGGTAGCGGCCATAGCCGAGCTGAATCATGGCTCGGGTCGAGAGCTGCATCCAGGGAATGTCCTGGGTTTCGGCGGCGCGCACGATGGCCTCAGTGCTGGGGCCGAGGGCGGCGTCGAGGCGAAACTCGGTGAGGTCAGCCAGGTCTTGCTCCAGCTCCTCTTTGGCGTAGTGGCCGGTTTCGATCAGGCTGTTGCAGAGCCGCACCGCCGCCCGCGCGGCATAGCGTCCGGCCTGCTCGTTCTGGTACTCAAACACCACCTGGTAAACGCCGGGTTCGGCCACCGCGCGGGTACGGCCAAACCCAACGGGCATGCCGGCCATGGTCTGCAGCTCCAGGGCTACGTGCTCGATGATGTGGCCCATATAGGTGCCCTGGCGCACCCGGCTCAAGAAGCCGCCGCGATGCCCCGGCGAACAGAAGTGCTCGATCAGGCTGGGCAGCGTTTCGACTAGCGCTTCATAAAACCCAGGAATTTGGTCAGAGGGGCGATCGGCGAGGTCTTCCAGATCCAGCCGCATCAAAATCAGGTTGGGGTAGCGGATGCTCCAGTAGTTTGGCCCTCGGAGAGTCTGGGTTTTAAGAATTCGCATGGGCTGTCGTAACTCACCAGTCTTAGAACAGGGTTGGCTTGAGAGTAGCGCAGATGATGGGGGCTGATCGGTCAGGGTGTAGTGAAGTATAACCCCAGGTCAGGGCTCAAGACAGTATCCCTGAGGCACGATCTTGCCTGAATGGTGGGAATAACTTCGTTCTTTGGACAGCGGTTGACAAATCATTGGGTGAGGGCCCGAATAAACCCCTGCAGCTCGCTTAAAAAGCCGCCCCGTTTGCCCTTGAGTGAGGCATCGGCGGGAGTGCCTGAGTCTGCGGTGGTTTCGCCTAGCAAAATGCGATCAATTTCTTCGCCAGAGGGCTTTTGAGGCGTCTCGGCCAGCAGCTTGTAGCCCGCCTCGGTTTCTTGCCACACCTGCCAGGGGTGGGGGTAGCAGCGCAGCAGCACCGCCCCCTCCAGGGGCCGCAGGTAGTAGATCGGCTCTAGGGTACTGAGGAAGCGATCGCGCAGCTGCCGCCCGGCATAGCCAATACCAATGGTGGCCACGTCCTCTAGCTTGGGGTTGAGCATGATCACAAACTTGTCCCCAGCCTCGGTGCACATGTCCTCGACCTGATTTACCTCAATCGACGAGGGCTCGACAAACAGGTAGGCCTGGTCGCCGGGTTCCATTTCGCTGTGCAGCTCGCCGATGCCGCGCACCACAAAGTCGGGGTTGCCCCAGTCGCGACGGGCCAGCGCCGCACCCCCCGCATCGGGAAAGTAAACCTTGAATACCAGGCCCATCTCTTGCAGCACGGGGTAAAACTGCTGGGCCACGGGCGTACCCTTCAGCTCGGAATAGGCCAGCTCGACCACCATGCGGGGCACCCCCGCTTGAATAGCCGCCTGGGTGGCCCCTCGGGCCTGGGCGATCGCTTCTTCCAGACTGGCTGGTACGGTGTTTGCGGCAGAATTTGCGGCATTGTCGTCGTTTGCGGCTTGAGTCATGGTGGCTATCAGCACGTAAAACACTACACGTAGAACATCATGCGGGGGTCAGGGTGAGGGTGGCCAGGGCGCGACTCAGCACCTGGCGCAGCACCAGCGCCACCCAGTCGATATCGGCGGCGGTGGTGTGCCGCCCCAGGGTGAGACGAATGCCGCAGCTGGCTTCGCGATCGCTGTAGCCCATCGCCAGCAGCACCGGGCTGGGGCTGAGCTTGCCGCTGCGGCAGGCCGCTCCGGCGCTAATGCCAATGCCGGCCAGATTCATCTCGCGCACCAGGGTGCGACCACTGACCTGCTCACCGTCGGCGGCAACGCAAAAGCTGACGTGGTGGGGCAGCCGCTGGTAGCGATCGCCCGTGGGTGACAGTTCGGCCACGCTGGCCAGCTGATCGAAGAGGCGATCGCGCAGACCGATCAGGCGCGGCGTTTCAGTCGCCATTTCCTCAGCGGCTAGGGCCGCCGCCACCCCAAACCCGGCCAGGGTCGGTACCGCCTGGGTGCCCGATCGCAGGCCAAACTCCTGACCGCCGCCGCCCAGCAGCGGCACCAGCTCCACCCCAGGCCGCACGTACAGCGCTCCGGCTCCCTGGGGGCCGTAGATTTTGTGGCTGGAAAGCGACAGCAAATCGACCGGCAGCGTTTGCACGTCCACCGGCAGCCGCCCGGCCACCTGCACCGCATCGGTGTGAAACAGCGCCCCGTGGTCGCGGGCAATTTGGCCAAGTGCCTCGATCGGCTGCAGGGTGCCGACTTCGCTCTGGCCGTAGATAATTGACACCAGCACGGTGTTGTCGCGCAGGGCCTGACGCAGATCGCTGGGGCTGACTCGTCCCTGGGCATTTACCGGCAGTCGGGTCACCTGCCAGCCAAGCGCTTCGAGCTGCTGAACCGGTTTCTCGATCGCTGAATGTTCTACTGACGAAATAATTAGGTGCTGGGGCACCCGGTAGCGCTGGGTGACTCCCATCAGGGCCAGGTTGTCGGCCTCGGTGCCCCCCGCCGTAAACACCACGGCATCGGCTGGGGCATTTAGCAGCCCGGCCACCTGCGATCGCGCCTGTTCGAGCACCGTGGCCGAGCGGCTGCCCCACTGGTGCAGACTGGAGGGGTTGCCCCACTGGTCAGCCATGCAGGCGCTCATGGCGGCGATCGCCTCCGGGCGCGGGGGCGTGGTAGCGCTGTAGTCTAAATAAATTTGCATGGTCAACATTGGTCCAGAGAACAGCGCGCCCCAGCGGCACAGCATTCATCCTAGCAGGGCGTGCTGCCGCTAACGAGCGTCGTTTTCCCCCGCTTGAGGACAGCGCGACTGACCTCAGACTTAAGGATGAGACTGGTCCATCTAAATAGAGCTAACCCAAGGAGCGAAAGACATACAGAGCCGGGAGCAAAGAGTCGACGCCTGCGATCGCAACCACAGCGTCGGGGTCAGCCTCAGGGTTGGGGTCACCCTGGGCCAAAGGTACCGCAGCAGCTACTTCAGCCACGCGATCGGGGCCGGTCTGGTGCAGCATGGTCAGCCAGGCCCAGCCGCAGTCCACCAGGCGGACCACATCCACCCCGGCATAGGCAGGCTCGAACGGGCGCAGGCGGTTGACCCCCTCCCCCAGCAGAATCGAGGCCCCTCGCCAGTTGAGGTTGCCCAGGTGATACAGCCCCACGGCAATTTGCAGAATACCCTGGTAAAACGGCTTTTCTAGGGTGTCGGCCTCCATCCAGGCGGCCTCCAGCACGTCGTGGCAGCGGTAGTACTCACCCTGATTAAACAGAGCAATGCCCTCTTTCAGGCGGGGATCAACACTTTCGGTAGAAATACGACTAGCCATAGAAGGGGCAGAACTGGCCTACAGAGATAGTTCCATCCTAGGGCAGAGGTGCTATCCTCCACTGTGAGTGTGAGGTGTGAGGAAAATTAACATGGTAAGTTCTCCGGTAAGACCTACGGGCACATTACCTGTAGACCAGCAGCAGGACGACAGCCCCAGCCCCAGTGTTGAGTCACTGAGTGCTGAGCTGTTAGGCACTGACTCCTGTGCTAGAGGTCTGGCCCGACTGCCGCTGCCGCCAGGGCCGTTGTTCGGCACCGACGGCATTCGCGGCAAAGCAGGCGACCTATTGACCGCTCCTCTAGCTATGGACATTGGCTACTGGGCCGGGCAGGTCATGCAGGCCAACGGGCTGACCAACGGACCGATTATTCTGGGCCAAGACTCGCGCACCTCGGGTCACATGCTGGCTTCGGCCCTCTCAGCGGGCTTGACCGCCGCCGGGCTAGACGTTTGGCACATTGGGCTGTGCCCCACCCCGGCAGTAGCCTACCTGGCCGAGTCGTGCCAGGCCCTGGGCGGAATTATGATTTCGGCCAGCCACAACCCCCCCGCCGACAACGGCATCAAGTTTTTTGGCGGAGACGGCACCAAGCTGGCCAGCCCGGTGCAGACGGCGATTGAAGCGGCGCTGCGGGGCCAGCTGACCGGACTAGAGGTGACTACCACCTGGGGCCAGTGCTACTACCGGCCAGAGTTGGTCAACCGCTACGCCAGCTTTTTGCACGAGCCGTTGCAGCCCGGCCTCAATTTGACCGGCATGAAGGTGGTGCTGGATATGGCCTGGGGCTCAGCCACCCGCCTGGCCGAGCAGGTATTTTTGGAAGCCGGGGCGGAGGTGATTGCCCTGCACGGTGCCCCCGACGGCGATCGCATCAACGTCGACTGTGGCTCGACCCACCTGGAACCGCTCAAAGCCGCGATCGCGCTGCACCAGGCCGACCTGGGCTTTGCCTTCGACGGCGATGCCGACCGAGTAATGGCGGTCGATGCCCAGGGCCGCGTAGTCGATGGTGACTATATTCTCTATTTTTGGGGCAAGCGTCTGCACGAGCAGGGCCGGCTGCCCAACCACACCGTGATCTCGACGGTGATGGCCAACCTGGGCTTTGAGCGTGCCTGGGAAAAGCTGGGCGGCACCCTGGTGCGCACTAAGGTAGGCGACCAGCACGTGTACAGCGAAATGGTGAGCCGCGGGGCCAAGCTTGGCGGCGAGCAGTCGGGCCACATTCTCTGCCACCACTACAGCCCCACGGGCGACGGCATTCTCACGGCGCTGCACCTGGCGGCGCTGGTGCAAACCCTGGGCGGGTCACTGGCCGCTCTGGTGGATGACAGCTTTACGACCTACCCACAAAAGCTGCAAAACGTGCAGGTGACCGATCGCGATCGCCGCCTCAACTGGCAAGACTGCGCCCCCGTTTGCCAAGCCGTGACCGCCGCCGAACAGGCGATGGGCAGCGAGGGCCGGGTGCTGGTGCGCCCCTCCGGCACCGAGCCCGTCCTGCGCGTTATGGTCGAAGCGATCGACGGCACCCTGGTCGATCGCTGGACCCAGCACATTGTGCAGGCCGTCACCCAGCACCTGGCCGCTTAGCCTAAGCAGGAACAGCTCAAAAATCGGCCCAGCGCGATCGCTGGAGCCAATCATCACGGCCACCATAGGGGCAGCCAAGGACTTCATTAGTTCTGGCTGCCCCTTAGCTTTGGAGTTCGAAATTGATGGTGGCGAGCTATTTGAGTTTGGGTTTGGTGCTGATGCTGGTGCTGATTTTTGGCCTGGCCCAGTGGTGGCAAATCCCAGTGGGCACCTTTACCGACTGGGTGGTGGGGCTGGCCAGCTTCGGCTGGCTGCTGACCATTACCACCGTGCCCTGGAACATTTACTTTGAGGCCAAGACCGCGCTGAGCGAAGCCAAGCTCTCCCAGGAAAAGGGCATTGCCGTGGACGATCGCCAGGTTGACTACGTGCGATCGCTGGCCCGCTGGTCACTGCGCCTGGTGCTAGCCCTCCACCTGATTACCGCCCTGGGCCTCTACCTGCTCGCCAGCACGGGCATCAGCCAGCTGGGCTATTGGGGCTCAGCCGCCGCCCTGCTCCTCAGCGGTCTGCGGCCTGCCCTGCGCACCTACCAGTACTTCGCCGCCCGCATTGCCGCAATTCAGCAGCAGTTTCAGTACCCCCGCGAAGACGTGGTCTGGCTGAGCGATCGCCTCACCCAGGCCGAAACCAAACTAGAGCAGCTCACCGCTAATCTCGACACCGACGACCCCATATCTTGGGTTGCCACTGAGCAGCGCCAGCGCCAGGCTCTAAGGCAGGATCTTACGGTTCTCGCTACTGAGGTCTCAGCTTTGGTAGCAACTAACCAGGCAGAGCATCAGCAGCTGACGCTGGAGGGGAGGCAGGCGATCGCCCAGCTCAGCGCCGATGGCCAGTTCCTAGAGCACGTCCGCGAGATTATTCGCTTCTTCAAAGTGGCGTAGGAGGGTGGGAGGGTGGATGAATTGAGTGTTTGCCAAGGTTAGCTTGTCAGTTCAAAGTGTAAAATTCAAAGTTCAAAAATAGGAGGCTGATCAACAATTTTGAATTTTTCATTTTGAACTCTTCCCCCTCTCCTTCGCACTCACCACAATCTTCGACATCACCCTTACCAACTCTTCCGACTCATCAATCAGTCCTGTCAATCTCGCCTCTGTTACCAAGTCCGTTGCCACCAGTAAGCGTAGCCAGTAGCGAGTCTCTCGCAGCTCCTTCAGCGCAATCTCCATCTTGTGAATAAAATCTGCCCGACTCTGCCCTGCCTGAGCCTCCTCCACATTTGCCCCCACCGATGTACCTGACCGAATCAACTGCCTCACCAATGGCTGATTGATGGCTGACATCTTCCCTAATGTCTGGCACAGTTTTACAATCCGCACCGCAAACTCGAACGTCCGCTCCGTAATCGGCCTCGCCACCTGAACCATTTTGCACCTTTAATTTTGAATTTTGAACTCCCCACCTTTGGATGCCCCTCAACCGTCCCCCGTCAACATCCGCTATAGTGATCTTCCAGTCCACCACGGCAAACCATGCTAGATACCACCGACCTCAAGCGTGAACTTGAGACGCTCACCGATCGCCTGGGTAAGACCCAGGACTATCTTTGACATTCCTGCCCTCGAAGCCAAAATTCAGGACCTGGAGCAGCTAGCGGCTCAGCCCGACTTTTGGGATGACCAGAGCAAAGCCCAGGACACCCTGCAGGAGCTGAGCGACTACAAGGCCAACCTGACCCAGCTCACCACTTGGCAGGCCAACCTCGACGACACCGTCGCTATCCTTGAGCTGCTGCAGGAGGACAACGACGAAGCGCTCTTTCAGGAAGCCCAGGGCACCGTTGGTCGTTTGAGTCAGGAACTCGACCAGTGGGAACTGCAGCAGCTGCTGGCTGGCCCCTACGACAAAAAAGGCGCGGTGCTGACCATCAACGCTGGGGCGGGCGGCACCGACGCCCAGGACTGGGGGGAGATGCTGCTGCGCATGTACACCCGCTGGGCCGAGCGCCAGGGCTATCAGGTGCACCTGGTGGAAATCTCCGAGGGAGAAGAGGCGGGGCTGAAGTCGGCCACGCTGGAGATCACCGGGCGCTACGCCTACGGCTACCTCAAGTCGGAGAAAGGGACTCACCGCTTGGTGAGAATTTCGCCCTTTAATGCCAACGGCAAGCGCCAGACCAGCTTCGCCGGGGTCGAGATCATGCCCATTCTCGATCAGAATATCGAGCTGGATATTCCTGAGAAAGACCTGGAGATTAAGACCTCGCGATCAGGCGGCGCGGGCGGTCAGAACGTCAACAAAGTGGAGACGGCGGTGCGCATTACCCACCTGCCCACGGGGATCTCGGTGCGCTGTACCCAGGAGCGATCGCAGCTACAAAACCGCGAAAAGGCAATGATTATTCTCAAAGCCAAGCTGCTGATCATTGCCCAGGAGCAGCAGGCCCAGGCGATCGCCGAAATTCGCGGCGACATGGTGGAAGCAAGCTGGGGTGCCCAGATTCGCAACTACGTGTTTCACCCCTACCAGCTTGTCAAAGACCTGCGCACCGGAGTTGAGACCACCGCGATCGACGACGTCATGGCCGGGGAGCTGGAGGCCTTTATTCAGGCCTACCTGCGTCAGGAAAATCAGGTTCTCCAGGAGCAGACCGTTTAAGCTCCAGCCGGTACCCTAGAGCCACCGCAGGGTGGGCACTTGCCCACCACAAGAGCATCCTCCTATAAGGAGGACGTTTTACCGTTAGGTGGCCAAGCCGTAACCATGCAAACTGAGATTCCCCTGATCAATTTTTCGCCCTTTCTCACCGACGACCCGGTGGGCAAGGTTCAGGTGGCGGCTGACATCTATCACGCCTGTCATGAGGCGGGCTTTCTCTACCTGACCAACCACGGCATTCCCGAGGGGGCGATCGCGGCGGCTTTTGCCCAGTCGAAGCAGTTTTTTGCCCTGCCTCTGGCCGAGAAACAGGCGACCGCCTGGTCGAGCGAGGTCAGCAACCGAGGCTATATTGGCCTGGAGCGCGAGCGGCTTGACGAAACCCAGCCCGGCGATCTCAAAGAAGCCTTCAACCTGGGCCGAGAGACAGACCCCGCCGCGATCGCCAGTCAAGACGTAGCGCTGGTGCAGAACCGGTGGCCTACCAAACCCGCTGACTTTCGCACCACGCTAACCGAGTTCTTCGACACCTGCGCCACAGCGGCAGCCAAGATCTTTCGCGCCTTTGCCCTGGCACTGGACATGCCAGAGGAGTTTATCGTCGCCCACCACACGACTCAAAACTACACCCTGCGGCTACTGCACTACCCGCCTTTGCACACATCTCCTAAACCGGGACAAATTCGGGCCGGGGCCCACTCCGACTACGGTACCCTGACCCTGCTGTTTCAGGATGGCGTGGGCGGACTCGAAGTGCTCAGCGCTGCGGGAAACTGGATTGCGGCCCCAGCGATCCCCGGTGCCGTGCTGATCAACACGGGCGACTTGACTGAGCGGTGGAGTAACGGCGTGTTTCGCTCGACCAGGCATCGAGTGAGTCTGCCCCAGGGCGAAAAGGCCCAGCGCGATCGCTACTCCATCGCCTTTTTTTGTGAACCCGATGCCGATGCCTTGATTAGCTGCCTGCCCACCTGTCAGGGGCCGAGCCACCCGCCCCGTTACCCGCCGATTGCTGCTGGAGACTACCTGCTGAGCCGGTTGCAGGCTACCTATTGAGGTAGAAAGGTGGTGCAGAGGAGGGCGATCGCCCCTACTCTACCAACCCCAAAAAACCGGTACATTAAAGCTATCTCGCCTTGGAGTGTTCCCCATGAGTCAGGACCAAACAACCCTAGACCCCGCCACGACCGATCAGCTGTCTCCTGAACCTGCCGAAGCGCCCCCCAGCTTTGTCAAACTGGCCATGCGCAACATGGTCAAAAAGGGCGGCAAGTCGCTGTTCCACTTTTCGCTGACCGTGACCGCGCTGCTGAGCCTGCTGGTGGGTTTGGCCTACCTGACCCGTTAACCGATGGTAAGTCCGACACCGCCGACCCTTGAGGTGGCCCTAGAAACCGACCACCCCGACGCTGCGGTGGTTACTAACGACGAGTGGGAGCGCTGGTTTAGTCAGTGGGGCCAGCAGATGGCGCTGCAAGGGTCACCTATTGGAGCTTACGAGCTGGCGCTCAAGCTGACCACCGACGCTGAAATTGCCGCCCTCAACCAGCAGTTTCGCCAGCTCGACCAGCCTACCGATGTGCTCTCATTTGCGGCCCTGGAGAACGACTTTCCGCTAGCAGATGAACTTTTAGATACAGAACCGCTGTACCTGGGCGACATTATTATTTCGCTCGATACCGCCACCCGTCAGGCCGCCGAGGCAGGCCACTCGCTGCGCTGGGAAACCGCGTGGCTCGCCGCCCACGGGTTTTTGCACCTGCTGGGTTGGGATCACCCCGACGAGACTACCCTGGTCGCTATGCTGAATAAACAGAGCGAGTTGCTCACCACCGCCGGGTTAAAGTCTGAAAAAGTAGGCTAAATTGCCCTGATTCGTTCTCCACGGTACGGTATAGGGGCATATTGCCCGATCGCCTCTATGTAATAGTGTCTATGACTCTCTATAGCGAAAATTCCGAGTCGGTGGTGCCGGTGCCCGAGGGCAACCTCGATTCGGTCAGCCGATCGCTCTCCTGGCGCGTGGCCACCAACCTGCTGGTGAGCTTTAAGTACGCCTGGCAGGGGGTAGCCTACGCCTTTCGCACTCAGCGCAATTTTCGCATTCACGTGGTGGTGGGCAGTCTGGCGGTGAGTCTGGCGATCGCCCTGCATCTGGTCCCGGTAGAGTTAGCCGTAATTATCCTCACCTGCGGCGTCGTGCTCACCCTGGAGCTGATCAACACCGCTCTAGAATCGGTGGTCGACCTCACAGTGCAGCAGACCTACCACGAACTCGCTAAGATCGCCAAAGACTGCGCCGCCGCCGCCGTGCTCATTTCAGCGCTCATTTCCCTGTCGGTGGCAGCTTGCCTGCTGCTGCCACCCCTCTGGCACCAGTTGATGCTTCAGCTGCTTTAGCCCTTATTTGGCCTGCCCCCATGATTTTAGTTATCGACAACTATGACAGTTTTACCTACAACCTGGTGCAGTACCTGGGCGAACTGGGAGCCGAGCTTCCGGTGGCAAGCGAGCTGCTGGTGTTTCGTAACGACGAGATTACGGTAGATGAGATTGTTGCCCTCAGGCCCAGTGGCATCGTCATCTCGCCCGGCCCCGGCACCCCTGACGACTCCGGGGTTTCGCTAGAAATTATTGAGCGGCTTGGCCCCACAATGCCTATTCTGGGCGTGTGCCTGGGCCACCAGAGCCTGGGTCAGGTGTTTGGCGGAAACGTGGTGCGCGCTGCCGAACTCATGCACGGCAAGACATCACCCGTGTTTCACACTGGCCAGGGTGTGTTTGCGGGCCTAGACAATCCCTTCCAAGCTACCCGCTACCACAGCCTGGTGATCGATCGCCCCACCTGCCCCAAGGTGCTGGAAATCACGGCCTGGGTGGAGGACGGCACCATTATGGGGGTGCAGCACCGCGACTACCCCCACCTGCAAGGGGTGCAGTTTCACCCCGAGAGCATTTTGACCGATGCGGGTATGCAGATTCTGCGGAATTTTTTGGTGTCACTGCCGGTACCTGCAATGGTTTAGAGAAGGGCATTCTCCTGCCAAGTTGGTCTGAACACTACAATTTAGAGATACAGCTTTTTCGGGTTTTTCAGTATGAGCGTCGCCAAAAGCCCAGTTCGCTGGACCACGAAGGACATCGAAGCGCTACCTGAGAACGAGTGGGTTCGCTACGAGATCATTGATGGAGAGCTGTTTGTGACGCGATCGCCTCACCACAAGCATCAGCAATTGGCTGGCCGTATTTTTGCCGCGCTGGATGATTGGGCTTTCAGTTCCGGCCAAGGTGAGGCGTCCATTATGCCGGGGCTAATTTTTTCTGACTCGGATAATGTGTCCCCTGATGTGGTGTGGGCTAGCGACGGACGTATTACCCAAATTCAAGACGAGGCTGGTCACTTCCAGGGCGCTCCAGAGTTAGTAGTAGAAGTGCTCTCGCCGGGCAAAGCCAACGAAGACCGCGACCGATCTGCCAAGCTCAAACTCTATTCCGTTCAGGGCGTGCAAGAATACTGGATTGTCGATCGCACCGCCCAGCGTATTGAGGTCTATCGCCGCGAGCAAGCTCAGCTGACGTTGACCACAACCCTTCTAGCCCAAGACACGATTACCTCAGACCTGCTGCCAGGATTTGCCTGCGGGGTAGCCCGCCTGTTTGCAGCGCGAGGTTAACCAGCAGTAGTAGAATACAGACAAGTTATTAACGTTTGTAACAGTTCTCTCAGGAGTCAAGCATGGGCCGGAAGCAGGCGATCGTGATTGGGGCGGGCATTGGCGGGTTGGCCATGGGCATTCGCTTACAGAGCCTGGGGTTTGACACCACCATTGTCGAGGCGCTAGATGCTCCTGGTGGACGGGCCTACGTGCGTCGCGAGCAGGGCTTTACCTTCGACATGGGGCCGACGGTGATTACAGTTCCCCACTTTATTGAAGAATTGTTTTCGCTGGAGCGCGATCGCGCCAACTTGACCGCCGAAGACTTCCCCTCCACCATCGTCGATGAAAATAAGCGGATCAAAGAGGGCGTTTCGGGCGGTCCCAACACCAGCCGCTACGTGCAGATCGTTCCCATTTTGCCCTTCTACCGCATCTACTTTGACGACGGCACCTTCTTTGACTACGACGGCGACGAAGCCCATACCCACGAGCAAATTCTCGCACTGGGTGAGCCCGGCGACCTGGAGGGCTACCAGCGCTTCCACGAGCAGGCCCGCGCGATCTTCGAGCGGGGCTTTTTAGAGCTAGGCTACACCCACTTTGGCGATGTCGGCACCATGCTCAAGGTCGCCCCCGACCTGCTCAAGCTCGACGCCGTACGCAACCTGTTCCGCTTTAGCAGCCGCTACTTCAAGAGCGACAAGTTGCGCCAGGTGTTCACCTTCGAGCCGCTGCTGGTGGGCGGTAACCCCCTGTCCGTGCCCGCCATCTACGCCATGATTCACTTTGTCGAAAAGACCTGGGGCATTCACTTTGCCATGGGCGGCACCGGGGCGCTGGTGCAGGGCTTTGTGAAAAAGTTTGAGGATCTGGGCGGCAAAATCAAGTACAACGCCCCCGTCACCAAGATCAATGTCATCCGCAAAGGCGGCAAAAAGGTGACCACTGGAGTCACCCTGGGCGACGGCCTGACGATGGCGGCCGATGCCGTGGTTTCTAACGCCGACTGGGCTACCACCTACGGCAAGCTGATCGAGCCCCAGTACCGCTTCTGGAACAGCGACCTGCGGGTGAAGCTGGCTCAGCAGTCGATGTCGGTGTTTGTGATCTACTTCGGTTTCAAGGCCGACGGCAACGAAACCGATAAGCTGTGCCACCACACCATTATTCTCGGCCCCCGCTACGAGGAGCTGCTGAAAGATATCTTTGGTCGCAAAATTCTCCCCAAAGATTTCTCTCAGTACCTGCACCTGCCGACGCTCACCGACCCGTCGCTGGCACCTCCTGGGCACCATGCCGCTTACACCCTGGTGCCAATGCCCAACAACAAGTCGGGTCTTAACTGGTCTGAGGTGGGCGATCGCCTGCGCGATATCGTCTTTGACTTTCTGGAGGAGCGCGGCTACCTGCCCAACCTGCGCGATCGCCTGGTGTGCCACAGCTACATCACCCCCGACTACTTTGAGGGTACCCTCGACGCCTACGCGGGCAACGCCTTTGGCCTGGAGCCTTTGCTGGTGCAGTCGGCCTTCTTCCGGCCCCACAACCGCAGCGAGGACATCAACGGGCTGTACCTGGTTGGGGCCGGTACCCAGCCCGGCGCGGGTACCCCCAGCGTAATGATGTCGGCCAAAATGACCGCTCGCCTGGTCGCCGAAGACTATGGGGTAGAGGATGCGATCGTCAGTGGCAAAGCCAGCCCTGAGCTAAGCATCCTCTAGAGCAGAACCGCTGGCGGGCGGGCAATACCTGCCAGCCAGTCCGCAGACGATTGGTTTTTTAGCCTGAGTTCGGGTTAAGCCGATGGCGGAAGAGCGAAGTCAAGATTGAGTGAGGGCTTCTTGGGTTGATGGCAGTAGGCAATCAACCCACAGATAACGTTGACCATGAAGTTGGTGGGGCTGCGATGCCTAGAATGCTCAATCTGGGAGATGTTCTTGAGCTGGTCGATGGTTTCGACAATGGCGCGCCAGCAACTTGTCCGTGAGCTGCATGAGGTGGTTTTTCATGTGGCGTCTGGGTTTGGCAAAGAACTCGATGCCATAGGTCTCAAAGAGCCGTTGTGCGAGGGCTTGGGAGACATAGCCACGGTCAGCGAAGGCCTTGCCATGGAGGGCTTGAAGCAAGACTTCGACGGGCTTGCGGTCGCCGGTGTTGCCCGGTGTGATTTGGATGCTAAGCAACTCACTCTGGTCATTGACCACCCGGTGGAGCTTGTAGGCCCAGCCTTCCCCTAGGGTAGCCAAAGAACCAGTCCACTGAGGTTTTGCCACGGGCCGCCAGGCCGCAAAACACTCTGTGGCGTCGAATCCAGCGGTTATGGCACACCTTGAGACTGCGAACTAAGGTTAGGTACAACAACGGTCTTTTTTCTACCTTCTATAGTCGCCACCGCAGGCGCAGCAGCCCTTTCTGACTCAAAATCGAAACTGTGCCCTTGTGAGATTTCTAACTCTTGCTTGCCATGATGGGTACCTACCCGAAGTGTCTGGCACTTCTTACGGGCATAGTACTTGTGCATCAGAACGGCCTTAAAATCACTTAACCACAAAGGTTTCTGAGAGTGCCCGAGAGTGCCCAAACGAGTTCCCAAAGTGCCTTAAAAACGCCTAAACCGACCCCAAAATGGTCAAAATACAAAAACCGCAACAAAGGCTGTGTAATAGTTTGAGGTGTTTTGAGGATGGAGAATAGGAGATTCGAACTCCTGACCTCTGCGGTGCGATCGCAGCGCTCTACCAGCTGAGCTAATTCCCCGTATTTTGCTGTATGATTCACCGTTGCGGCGCGATTGTCTTTCGGATACCCTGGCGGGAACGCAGCGCTCTACCAGCTGAGCTAATTCCCCTTGTGAACCAAAACAGTGCGATTGGCCTGGGCCACCTGCGGGAACGCAAGGCTTTGCTAACCGGGCTCATTCCCCTCAGAACTGCAAGTATTCTACCAAAAACAGACTCTCTCCTATCGCTTTCGTCCCTTCGCCGATCGCCCATTATTCCCTGGCGGGGTTTGATGGGCGCCAAAGTACTTTTCACTGCGGTAGCGTAGCCAGACCCGCAGGGTTTGGGGAATCTGGTCTTTTTGCTCTTTGGTGAGGGTGTTGTAGAGGGCCAGCGCTTTTTCGCGCTCGCCCCGGCAGGCAGCGTTGTTGTGGGCATCCCAGTAGCTGCGGGCCAGGCGAATGCGGCGGCACACTTCTTTAACTAAAGCTTTTCCCTCAAGTGGAGACTCTGGAGGCACTGTTGCGATCCTTTGGGCGCGATCTTTTTGGGCGGTCAACCCCTTAAGCTAGAACGTTGTGACCCTACCCGTTTAGCTTAACTCCGTCTATGAAAGTTGCCACCTGGAACGTCAACTCCATTCGATCGCGCCTTGACCATGCGACCCAGTGGCTGCAAACCAACCCCGTGGATGTGCTGTGCCTGCAGGAGACCAAAGTGGTGAACGAGACGTTCCCCACAGCAGCCTTTTCAGAGCTGGGCTACACCGCCTACATCCATGGGCAAAAATCCTACAACGGGGTGGCGTTGCTCAGTCGGCAGCCGCTGGAGAAGGTTCAGTACGGCTTTGCCCCGGTGCTCGGGGAAGACCGGGTAGGCGATTTGGATGATCAAAAGCGGGTGATCGCCGGGCTGTGGGGCGATATCTATATTGTGAACCTCTACGTACCCAATGGCAGTTCTATAGGCAGCGAGAAGTATGAGTACAAGCTGCGCTGGCTGGCCTGCCTCAAGGAGTATCTCACTGCCCTGCTGGCGGAGTATCCCAACCTCAACGTCTGTGGCGATTTCAATATCGCTCTAGAAGACAAAGATATTTACAATGCCGAGGGTAAAGAGAAGCACATTATGTCTTCACCCACTGAGCGGGAGGCCCTGCGGGAGGTAATGGCCGTGGGCCTCAAAGATGGCTTTCGCCTGTTCAACGAGGAGGGTGGCCACTTTAGCTGGTGGGACTACCGCACCGCCGCCTTTCAACGCAATATGGGCTGGCGCATCGACCATCACTATCTGTCGGCGGGGCTGAGCGATCGCGCCCTCAGCTGCACCATTGACATCGAACCCCGCCGCTGGGAGAAACCTAGCGACCATACCCCCGTTACTATGGAATACGCGTAAGGCTTTGGGCAGGTCTCCTGTCAGAGCTTTTCTGAGGGAGTAAGATAAGCACATTAGGCAGGTTTTCTGCACACCAGGAGTAGCCGGGCTTCGGGGAAGGGTTTACCCGCCGGGGCGTACCCTGAAGTGTTACCCGCAGTTCGGGTGTGAAAGGCCCTATCTACCTGCTCCTAACGCGTTCCATGTTTTGAGCGAGTCGTAGATACAGGGCAATGGCAATACTACACGTCAGTTGGGTTCCCCAGGCGCAGCAGTTTTTTCTCTGGGCTGAGGCCTGGCAACCGCTGCCAGCGGAGGGGTTAGCCCCATGGGAAGGGCTGCATCTTCACCCCTACGCCCTGGGGCAGGCCGATTTGGCTCAGGTGCTAGTCGGCATGCAAAAACAGCTGGCGGGACGGGCGACTGCGGCAGGGGAGGTGTTTCCGGCGGTGCTGACCGAGGCCGCGATCGCCGCTGGTAAGAGTACAACTAAGGCATCTGGGGGAAGTCGGCGATCGCGCACCTCAAAATCTGGTGCGCGCGGGGTTGCTGGCCCCGTCTGGGGTGAGATTACCCTACCGCTACCAGCCCGTCTGCTGGCTACTGCGCTAGCGCCTGTGCATTCGGCCAAGCTAGATGCTCAGTCAGAGTCTGAAGCTGACGCCGAAACGGTACTGCATCCCTGGCGAGTGCAGGGCTGGCACTTGGGTATGGCCGACTTTTTGCCGATTTTGCTGGCCCTGCCCCTGGGGCAGCACACCCCCACTGGCCCTGGCGACATTGGGGCCGACCTGCGCTACTGGGGCCACATTGCCCGCTGGGGCCTAAATTTGCTGGCCCGAGGCAAGTTTTTACCCGATTTAGAACTCACCAGCCAAACCCTGGCCGCTGGCTGGCACCCCCTGCTTGACAGCGCCCCCGACCAGGAGCGTCTGCGCCACTTTTCCCTGGCCATGCCGCCGGCCTGTCGGACCCATTTGCCCGTCGCGACTAAGGGAGTGCTACCGCTGGCCTGCGGGTTTCCTTTGCTGGACCCTCAGCCGCTGCTGCTGAAGTTTTTGACCGCTTTAGTCGACTACCAGGTGCGCCAGGTGGCCCAGGCGCAACCCCTCAACGGTCTGGCCAATCTGGGCAAAGAGCTGCCGCTGCAGCCCTGGCTGCAGGCCCTGAGCCAGCCAACAGGCACCCTGGAAGCCAGTGCCGCCGCCGCTGCCCGCCTTCAAGAGGCGCTGACCACCTGGACCACGCCGCTGCAAACCCTGGCCGAAGACCCGTCCCGCCAGTTTCGCCTGCGGCTGGTGCTGCAGCCCCCTCTAGATCTTGAGCAGCCCTGGCAGCTGCGCTACCAGCTCCAATCGGCCGCCAACCCCGACTGGCAGGTGGGGGCCGACCTGATCTGGCAGCACCCAGTGGCCGAGCTGCACTACCAGGGGGCCATTCTCAAAGCTCCTCAAGAAACCCTGCTAGGTGCCCTGGGTCGAGCCGCCCGCCTCTACGACCCCATCCGCGAGAGCCTGCGCCAGCAGCACCCTACCCACTGCGACCTCGACCCAATCCAGGCCTACCAGTTCATCAAGGCCTCGGCCTGGCAGCTGCAGGACAATGGCGTTGAGGTCGAGCTGCCCCCCGGCCTGGCCCAGACTGCTGAGAACGGCAGCGGGCGGCTGGGCCTCAAGGTGCAGGCGGAGGTCCCGCCCCAAAAACAACGGCAGCGCCTCGGCCTCAAGAGCCTGCTCAACTTTCGCTGGGAGCTATCGATCGCAGACGAAACCCTCTCCGCCGACGAGTTTGAGCAGCTGATTAACCAGGGCTCGCCGCTGGTCGAAATCAACGGCCGCTGGGTCGAACTCAAGCCCCAGGATGTGAAGGCGGCGCGGCAGTTTCTGGCTGGTCAAAAAACCGCGACCCCGCTGTCCGTGGAAGACGCCCTGCGAATTAGCACGGGTGACACCCAGCTGATCGACAAGCTGCCCGTGGTGAGCTTTGAGGCCACCGGGGCGCTGCAAACCCTGATCGAAACCCTGACTACGGGTAACCAAACCCTGGAGGAAATCGAGGCCCCCAGCGGCTTTAAAGGGACTCTACGGCCCTACCAGGCGCGGGGGGTATCGTGGCTGGCCTTTTTGGAACAGTGGGGCCTGGGAGCCTGCCTGGCCGACGATATGGGTTTGGGCAAAACCATTCAGCTGATTGCCTTTTTGCTCTACCTGCAGGACAACGGCTGGTTGGAAAGCCCGGTGCTGCTGGTCTGCCCCACCTCGGTGCTGGGCAACTGGGAGAAAGAAGTCAAACGATTTGCGCCCAAGCTCAAGGTAATGCTGCACCACGGCGATCGCCGGCCCCGCGGCAGCGCCTTGGCCAAAGCTGTCCAGGACAAGCAGCTGGTGATCACCAGCTACGCCCTGATCTACCGCGATCTTAAGCCTTTGCAGTCGGTGAACTGGCAGTGTCTGGTGCTCGACGAAGCTCAGAACATTAAAAACTCAGATGCCAAGCAGTCGAAAGCGGCCCGCCAGATCGAGGCGCAGTTTCGCGTCGCCCTCACCGGCACCCCGGTCGAAAACCGCCTGGGCGAGCTGTGGTCGATTATGGATTTTCTCAATCCCGGCTATCTGGGGCCAAAGAACTTTTTTCAGCGCCGCTTTGCCACCCCGATCGAGCGCTACGGCGATACGGCCTCGCTGCGGGCGCTGAAGGGGCTGGTGCAGCCCTTTATTCTCAGGCGGCTCAAAACCGATCGCAGCATCATTCAAGACCTGCCGGAAAAGCAGGAAATGAGCGTCTACTGCGGCCTCTCGGCGGAGCAGGCCAACCTCTACCAGCAGACGGTCGATGCGGCGCTCGAAACCATCGACGACGCTACCGGGGTGCAGCGCAAGGGCCAGATCCTGGCGCTGCTGACCAAGCTGAAGCAGATCTGCAACCACCCGGCCCAGTTTTTGCAGGAGCCCAGCCTGGGGCTGAAGGGGCGATCGGGCAAGCTACAGCGGCTCGACGAAATGCTGGAGGAAGTGATTGCCGAGGGCGATCGCGCCCTGATCTTTACTCAGTTTGCCGAGTGGGGCAAGCTGCTGCAGCGGCACCTGCAGTCATATCTGGGGCAAGAAGCCCTGTTTCTCTACGGCAGCACCACTAAAAACCAGCGCGAGGCCATGGTCGATCGCTTCCAGAACGACCCCGCCGCTCCCCGGCTCTTCATTCTCTCCCTCAAGGCGGGCGGCGTGGGCCTCAACCTCACCCGAGCCAACCACGTCTTCCACTACGATCGCTGGTGGAACCCGGCGATCGAAAACCAGGCCACCGACCGCGCCTTTCGCATTGGCCAGACCCGCAACGTGCAGGTGCACAAGTTTGTCACCACCGGCACCCTCGAGGAGCGCATTCACGAGATGATTGAGAGCAAAAAGGTGCTCTCTGAGCAGGTGGTCAGCGCTGGCGAAGGCTGGCTGACCGAGTTCGACACGGACCAGCTGCGCAACCTGCTGCTGCTCGATCGCAACGCGATTATTGACGACGATGGCGAATAGCGGGCCCAGGGTGAACCCAGCCCGAATGGTAGGATCGCGTTGGCGACTTGGGCTCAGCCTGTGCGGGCGCGATCGCTCACGGCACGGCGCAGCCCGGTTGCACCACTGGCACAGATCACAGTGCTGCGCTGGGTCGCCGGGAGTATTGTAGTGGGTGGCCTAGATTGGTTGCCCCAAGCTACCCGGCCAGATAGTTTTCATTGGAGGTACACCATGACATCCCTAAAGCAATCGCTGAAATTTGCCGCCCTGGGGCTGGCCGCCGTGGCGGCCGCCGTGGGCCTTAGCACAGCCCTACCCCAGCCCACCCAGGCCCAAACTGGTCTAACCATCTTTGGTGGGGTTGAACCCGAGTATCGCCTCGGCTACCTGATCGATTTCAACACCCCGTACAGCACCAACGCCCGCTACTACCTCAACATCATGCGGACCAAGCTGCCCCGCGACGTCATTTCCATGGAAATTGACTACCCCGACACCTTCACCGAAATTGGCGGCCGCATCGATCCGAGCAAAATTGAGCTGCGCATCGGCGACTGGCGCGGCGGTGAGACTATTCCCCTGAGGGTGGTCGATCTGTACGAAGATGAAAACCGCATTGAAATCATTCCCGAAGAGCCCATTCCCGCCAATACCAACCTGGTGGTGGTGCTCTCCGATGTGCGCAACCCCCGTCGCTACGGCTACCACTACTTCAACCTGCGCATGATGTACCAGGGCGATGTAATCAACCAGTACACGGGCACCTGGCCCCTGGAGATTGCTACCGATAACAATCAGCGTAGTCGTTAATTGCCAGTTGGTGCTACCATTGTAGACTGTGACTTTTTATCAGCAACAGGCAACGTCATGAGTAAGCGCACCCTAGAGGGCACCAACCGCAAGCAAAAGCGCACGTCCGGGTTTCGCGCTCGTATGCGCTCCCACACCGGCCAAAACGTGATCAAAGCTCGTCGCCGTAAGGGACGAGCTAAGCTCGCCGTCTAGCCCCGCTGGGGATAGTTCAAACCGTGGGTGTCAAGCATTTTGGCCCTGGGGCTACCAAAAGCTCCAGGGCTATTGCTGTTGGTGAAAATGCTGTTGAAATGCTAGGGGTTGGGCCGTGCTACCCAAACACAATCGACTGCGGCGATCGCGGCAGTTTTCCCAGGTCTATCGCCAGGGCAAAAAGGCCGTTTCGGCCCATTTGATCATGCGGGTGCTGCCGCTGCCTACCGCCCTCAGCGAGAGCCCCTGCATTGGTATTGTCATCAGCCAAAAAGTGCACAAGCGGGCGGTGGTGCGCAACCGCCTCAAGCGCCAGGTTCGTGCTGCCCTCAGAACCCTGCTACCCCGTCTCAAACCCTCCCTCTGGATCGTGATTAACCTCAAGCCCGAGGCCACCCAGTGCGAATATGGCGAATTTTTGCGAGAATTAGAGCAGTTGTTTACAAAGCTAGAGGTCATCCATGGGCATTCGTGAGGATGTGTACTACGAGGGCGGTCCCCACATTGGCGATTTGATCGTCAACCTACTGCTGGGGTTTACGATCATTTGCCTTCCCCTCACGGTCGGGGCCATCACCCGTGCCCTGTGGCTGCGCTACCGCATCACGAATCGACGCATTTCGGTTACGGGCGGCTGGATGGGGCGCGATCGCACCGACCTGATTTACAACGAAATCAGTAAAATTGTCACCGTGCCTCGCGGCATTGGCCTCTGGGGTGACATGGTGGTTACCCTCAAAGACGGCAGTCGCCTAGAACTGCGCTCTATGCCTCGCTTCCGTGAGGTTTACGACTATATCAACGAGCGCATCTCCCCCTCGGCTAAGGCCGTCAGCGGTGCCGTAGGTGAAGTCTAAATCTATTTAAAACTACGGCAATCCGTCAGTGACCGGGCGGCTTGCCTCCCCGTCTATGGGGTAGATTAGGTAACTGAGCAGTTAACGTCGTATCCCCTGTAGCAGGGTTCTAGTGCCCATGGATTTTGGAATTGGATTTCTGACCAACAACATCATGTTGCCGATCCTGGATTTTTTCTACGGGATCGTGCCCAGCTATGGGTTGGCCATTGTCGCCCTCACCCTGGTGATTCGGTTTGCGCTGTATCCCCTCAACGCGGGCTCTATCCGCAATATGCGTCGCATGAAGGTGGCCCAGCCCCTGATGCAAAAGCGCGTCAAAGAAATCCAGGAGCGCTACAAAGACAACCCCACGAAGCTCCAGGAGGAGATGAGCGGGGTCTACAAAGAGTTTGGCAACCCGCTAGCGGGCTGCTTCCCGGTGCTGCTGCAAATGCCCATTCTCTTTGCCCTGTTTGCTACCCTGCGGGGGTCGCCGTTCGCCGACATCAACTACGACGTCAACGTTCAGGTTTTTCCCCAAGAAAAAATTGAGCAGATTCAGCCCCAGGTGTTCAGCACCCCGCCTAAGGCGATCTACGTCTCTGACGGCTCGCACTTTCCCATTTCGGCGGTCGTGCCCGGCGGCAACAAGCTCGTGGTCGGTGAGAAGACCGATGTGCGGCTGCAGACCGCCGAGGGCGAAACTATCCAGTCTTTGGTTACCCAGTACAACGACGACATCGACAGCTTTAAGCCCCGCTGGGAAGTCACCAAGGGCGATGACGTGATTGCGGTGGATGAGGCAGGCCACATTACCGCGCTAGCTCCTGGTGAAGCCACGGTTCGGGTGCAGGCGCCTGGTCTGGCTGCCAACAAGGGCTTTCTCTTTATCAAAGCCCTGGGCCGCATTGGCGTAACCGGCGAAGACGGCGCCATCCACTGGGATATTTTGATCATGATTCTGGGCTTTGGGGCCAGCCTTTACCTCAACCAGGTGCTTTCAGGGCAGGGGTCTACCTCCAGCGACAACCCCCAGCAGGCGGCAGTGAACAAGTTCACGCCGATCATCTTCTCTGGCATGTTTCTGTTCTTTCCGCTGCCTGCCGGGGTGCTGATGTATATGCTGATTGCCAACATCTTCCAGACCCTGCAAACCTTCATCCTGTCGCGGGAGCCGCTGCCTGAGAACCTGCAAAAAATTGTCGATGCCGAGACCAAAACCAAGGCTGACGACGATCGCAAGACCCTGCCCTTTGAGCCAGGGCGCAGCAAAAAGAAGAAGGCATAATCTATGGTCACCGATGCTGCTACCGCTGGCATGAACTGGTTAACCAGCCTGCTGACGATGCAGGGGTTGACCTCAACCGTCAGCGCCCATCCGGTCGAAGACGAGTCTGGGGAGAGCTGCTGGCTCACCATCGCTGAAGAGCCGCTGTCATCGGAGCAGGTGCAGGCTCTGATTGGCGAGGGCGGCGCGGTGCTTGACTCAATTCAGTACCTGGCGAATACCACCTTGAACTTGGGTAAGGGCAAGGATGAGCAGCAGGCCTTTACAATCGAGCTGGCGGGCTACCGGGCCAAGCGCCTAGAAGAACTCAAAACGATGGCGGCAGACGCCGCCGAGCGCGTGCTGGCCAGCGGTGAAGAGTACGAAATGCAGGGGCTATCTTCCGCCGAGCGCCGCCAGATGCACCACTTTTTGGCCGCCCACGAGGGCCTAGCTACGTTCAGTCGAGGCCGCGAGCCCGATCGCCGTTTGGTCGTCTGTCTGGCGGGTCAGGCCCCTGAGTAGCCCCGGCAAAGCGATTGAGATGCGAGTCATGGGAGGGATGAGCGATGGACAAAGTGTATATACCCCACCTGCTGCAGCGGCCCGAGAAAACCCTCGTTGTTGACTTAGACACGCACCTGAGCGACCTGGAGACCCTGACCCCCGTGCGGGGCGAGCTGACCGTTATTCATCAGGGCACTTATTTGGAGGTTAAGGCCAGGGTTAACACCATTGTGACGCTGAGCTGCGATCGCTGCCTGAAGACCTACAACCACCGGGTGGTCATTGCTCCCCAAGAGATGATCTGGCTAGAGCATGAGCCCGACCCCGCGACCCTACCGCTGGAGCGGGAGGTAGCCGTGGACGACCTGATCGAAACCCTGCCGCCCAACGGCCACTTCTACCCCGAAACCTGGCTCTACGAGCAGATTTGTCTGGCCCTACCCCAGCCCCAAATCTGCGACGAAGACTGCCCCGGTATTGAAACTCGCCATCAGGGCGCCCCTACCGCCGAATCTGTAGACCATCGCTGGGCCGCCCTGGCTCAGCTGCAGCAGCAGCTCAATTCACCAGACGCTTAGGGCATTCCTTTTCAACTAAAGGCTCACTATGGGCGTCTTTCGCCACCAGTAGAAGCTTTGTGATGCTGAGTCTAGGAGATAACTTTTTAGCGCTCCAGGCAGAGTCTTCTCCAAAATTCGATAGGCTGGAAACGTTACTAGAGAGCTATAGGATACCCGCGCTGCGCTGACATGGGTTTCACCGAAGAACTGGGGCTGCTGATTCGCGCCCGCTACCCGATTGTTTACATTGCCACTGCCGAGGAGGAGCGGGCCGAGGCCGACATTGCCGCCTGTGCGGCGGCCCAGGGCAGTCGCGCCCTCTACACTTGGGACTTTGTCGAGGGCTACCAGGGCAACCTCAACGACGCTGGCTTTGGCAAGCGCAACCCGCTGCAGGCGCTGGAGCTAGTCGAAAGGCTGCCCGCTACCGCCCCGGCCATCTTTGTGCTGCGCGACTTTCATCGCTTCTTAGACGACGTGGCCGTTTCTCGCAAGCTGCGCAATCTGGCCCGTCGTCTCAAGGCTCAGCCAAAAACCCTGATCATTCTCTCGGCACAGCTGACCATTCCCGATGAACTGAGCGAAACGGTGACGGTGCTGGAGTTTACCCTGCCCGATGCCGGCGCTATTCGCCAGGAGGTGCAGCAGCTCTTGAGCGCCACCAGCACTAACCTGCCGCCAGCCATGCTGGAGGAGGTCGTGCGCACCTGCCAGGGGCTATCGCTGGAGCGAATTCGGCGGGTGCTGGCTCGAGCGATAGCCTACCACGGAGCCTTTGACCCCAATGACCTCGACCTGATTCTTGACGAAAAGCGCCAGAGCATTCGTCAGACCCAAATTCTCGACTACTACCCTGCTAAGGAGCAAATTTCTGACATCGGCGGCCTGGATAATCTCAAAGACTGGCTGCTGAAGCGGGGGGCGGCATTTTCAGAAAAGGCGCGCCAGTACGGTCTGCCCCACCCGCGCGGACTGCTGCTGCTGGGCATTCAGGGGACGGGCAAGTCGCTGACCGCCAAGGCGATCGCCCACCACTGGCACCTGCCCCTGCTGCGGCTCGACGTAGGGCGTCTGTTTGGCGGCCTGGTGGGCGAGTCGGAGGCCCGCACCCGCCAGATGATTCAGCTGGCCGAGGCCCTGGCTCCCTGCGTGCTGTGGATTGACGAGATCGACAAAGCCTTTGCGGGCATGGATGGTCGGGGAGATTCAGGCACCGCCAGCCGGGTTTTTGGCACGTTTATTACCTGGATGGCCGAGAAAACCTCCCCGGTGTTTGTGGTCGCTACCGCCAACAATATTCATGCACTGCCGCCCGAAATGCTGCGGCGGGGCCGGTTTGACGAAATTTTCTTTGTCGGGCTGCCCACCCAGAGCGATCGCCAGGCTATTTTTGAGGTGCATCTCTCTCGCCTGCGGCCCCACACCCTAAAGAGCTTTGATATTCCCCGGCTGGCCTACGAAACCCCCGATTTCTCTGGGGCTGAGATCGAGCAGGCGATCGTCGAGGCTATGCACCTGGGCTTTAGCCAAAACCGCGACTTTACTACCGATGACATTCTGACCGCCGCCAGTGAGATAGTGCCTCTGGCCCGTACCGCCCAGGAGCAGATCGAAGCTCTGCAGGCATGGGCAGCGTCGGGTAAAGCTCGGATGGCCTCTCGCAGCGGCCTGGACCCCAGGCTGCGCCCGACGCTGCCCGACACCGATTAGCCAGGTCGATGCCGATTAGCCAGGGGTGCTGTACCATTAGCAAGCTGTAAACGAATTTTTGGTCGGTTCTGCCCATGAAAGGATTTTTCATTGGCCTATCTAAGTTAATTTTGGGCGTTGCGATCGCCCTAATTTTGCTGTCGATGGCTGGGGTAGCCACCGCTCGCTACTTTATGGGTCGCCTTTCGGTGCTGCCGCCCAAACCCCTTTACGGCGATGAGATGCCTACAGCAACCGAAGCGGCACCCGAAACGGCACCCGAAGCGCCAGCTGCAGCGGCACCCGAGGCTGAAGCCCCACCCGAGGTAGCGCCGCCTGAACCAGCCCTCGAACCCGGTGCCTATGAAGCTGTGGTGGTGCAGCCCATTGGCCTGGTCATGCGCGAAGGCCCTGGAGTTGAGTTTCCTCAGGTGGGTGGGGTAGATGTCAATGAAGCTGTAGTGGTACTGGAGGAGCCCGCCGACCAGGATTGGGTCAAGGTGCGGGTGGTATCTAACGGTCAGGAAGGCTGGGTTAAAGCGGGCAATACCCAGCGAACCGAATAGCCTCACCCCCTGAGCGAGTAGTTACTTTACCGGAAGCCCTGCATCTTTCCTGAGGAAAATGTTAACTAATTTAACTAACCCTTAAGCTTGGTATCAGTTCTCCAGAGCGGTATGTTTTGGTTGGAGACGGGGTGATAGCGTGAGGTCTGAAAAGCAACCTATCCCTTGGGGGTGAATACGTGGTTTCTCTAAGAGCTGCGTTGTCTAAAGGTTGCGTTGTCTAAAGGCTATGGCCTCACTTTTTGCGTTATATCCTGCTTTTAACCACCCCATGCATAACCTACAAAAAGATTGGATTGGCTCTGTGGCGATCGCGGCCCTGGGCGCTGGTGTGATCACTTCCTTTGCGGTAGCCCAGGGGCAAAACCCGCTCACGGGCCTGGCTATCACCGCCTTTGCGGCAGTATCAGCTGTGGCAATCGACCACTTCCTTTAAACCTGGATTGAGATAAAAATCCCTAGACCACTCGCCACGGCTCTGTTATGACTGGATGTCAGCCGGCAGCGGGTGGTTTTGTTTTGGGGCGATGCGTGAGCAATACCCGCTCAATACCCCAGAGCTCAGGTCAGCATGGATTGTCGAATTAGCCACAGCAGGGCTAAGTGGCCGGGGTAAAAGGCATAGAACCACCGCGCTTTTGGCCCCCGTTCGCCATTGGCTAGCCAAAAGATTAGGGGAACCGCGATCGCAGGCAGCTGAAAAGGCCCCGCGATCGCCGTCCAAACCAGGTGAAACCCAACCCAGGCAACCACCCACAGTAGCTTGGGGCGAAAGTAGCGCGTTAGAAAGATCAGCGCAATGCCGTAGCTGCCATAGCCCATGCTGAGCAGTTCACTCAGCCCCGCGCCCCCCAGCCAAATCGGAATCCGAAACCGGGGAAAGCGGCGGTCTAGGCGCAAACACACCAGCCCCACCAGTAGCTCAAATAAAATATTCAGCCGAGTGGTATCAAAAATTAGCTGGTAGATCGGTTGAGACACTACACCCAAGATCGCCAGCCTGAGGCCATAGCGCCCGACATTGCGGGTGTGGGCCTCGCCCTGCACCAGCAGCCAGATAAACAGCGGAAAGCTGATGCGCCCAATGATGCGCAGCCCGATCGCATTGGGGAAAAACACCACGCCGATGTGGTCCACCAGCATGGTCAGCGCCGCTAGAAGCTTGATGTGGTAGCTGGTCAAACCCCAGGGCAATGGGCTTCGCATGGGCGACACGGGTTATCCTGCTCGGCCCTTTTGGTGTAGCACAGCCTGGGGGAGCGGGCTACCGGCGGAGGGTTAGACTCTGATCTGATATACGGGTGCGATTGATAGGCACTGGGGCATCTATTGAAGATTTCCGCCGTGCTAGGGTCGAAGGATGGGTGCGCAAAGCCCCACGCTGACCCTCATGTTTTTATCCTGGTTCAGGCCATGGCGCAGACGATTCTGATTGTAGAAGACGAGGCCGAGATTGCCCGATTTATCCAACAGCTATTAGCAAAAGAAGGCTTTACCTGCCTGTGTAGTCGCGACGGCAACGATGCCATACGGCAGTTTCAAGCCCACCAGCCCCAGCTCATTATTCTCGATTGGATGCTGCCGGGCATTGATGGGCTGGAAGTCTGCACTCGCATTCGCAAGATGGCAGGCCCCTACGACCCCTATGTTCTGATGCTGACCGCTAAAGGCGAAGACCTCGACCGGGTCATTGGCCTTTCGACTGGGGCCGATGACTACCTGGTCAAGCCCTTTAGCCCAATAGAGCTAGTGGCTCGGGTCCGCGCCCTGCTGCGCCGCAGCTTGCGCCAAGAGACCCAAAGCCAGGTCTATCGCACCGCTCACTTCACGGTAGATCTAGATCGCCACGTCGCTATCCATCAGGCCAGCGGCAGTGCTAAAGAGCTAGAGTTAACCACTATTGAGTTTGAGCTCCTGGCCACCTTTGTCAGCCACCCAGGCCGTGCCTGGAGCCGTGCCTACCTGGTCGAGAAGCTTTGGGGCAACGACTTTTTTGGCGAAGAACGGGTAGTCGATACCCACGTGGGTCGTCTGCGCAAGAAGATTGAACTCGACCCCAAGCAGCCTCAGTTTATTAAAACGGTGGTGGGCATGGGCTACAAATTTGAGGATGATGCATGATGCGGGTAGGGCTTCAGGGACGGCTGTTCTTCTCTCACTTGGTGGTCATGCTGGTAGGGGTGGGCAGTTTCATTGTGATTAGCCGCGCTGCCTCCCACCATTTGTTTTCAGGCCATTTAGACCAGATGGCTACTATGGGTCGGGCGGTTTACGCGATTCGCGCAGAGCTGCTATCGGGGTTTGAAGATGCCTGGAGTGGCAGCACGATTCTGTCGCTAACGGTCGGGGGGATAACGGCAGCGGCGCTGAGCTATTGGGTGGCGCGGCGCATCACCCAGCCCCTGACTGAGATGGAGCGGATTACTCACCAGTTTGCAGCGGGCAACTGGTCTGAGCAGGTGCCCCGCAGCGACATTCCAGAGCTAGCGCAGCTGAGCCGCAGCTTTAACCGCCTGGCGTTGAGCCTGCAAGGCGTAGAAGAGCGGCGGCGGGAACTCATTGAGGACCTGACCCACGAACTGAGAACGCCCCTGACCATTGTTCGAGGCTATTTAGAGGAATCGGTGGCAGCATCGCAGGCGCTCACGCCCGAAGCCACTCAGCTGTTAGTACGTGAAACCCGCCGCCTAGAACGACTGGTGAATGACTTACAGGAGCTCTCAAAAGCCGAGGCAGGACAGCTGCCGCTACAGTTGCAGGCGATCGCCCTGCCCCCCTTGTTTGAAAAACTGCTTCTGCGCTTTGACAGCCAGATCGCTGAGGATGGCCCTCAGTTGGGTTGGCGTTGCGACGCCGATATGGTTCCGGTTCTGGCCGATCGCGATCGTCTGGAGCAAATTCTCGTCAACCTGCTGGGTAATGCCATCAAACACACCCGCAAGGGATACATCATCCTCAGTGCTCGAGCCATTGACAACCAGATTTGGGTTACCGTGCACGATACCGGGGTTGGCATCGCGCCAGATGAACTGCCCCACGTCTTTGAGCGGTTTTGGCGCTCATCCCAATTTCGCAACCAAACCCATAACCCAACTATAGTCGGCACGGGTATTGGCCTGGCCATCACAAAACGTCTGGTCGAGCTGCACGGTGGCTGCATCGAGGTCGAGAGCACCGTTGGCGTAGGCAGCATCTTTCGATTTTCCCTGCCCCAAGCGTAAAACCGTAGCAGGGCTAGAGCGACACAGGCAATTGACACAGCCTAGCCACAGCTTAGTCACAGGTTCTGCATAGAGTGAAGTGGAATAACTCGTTGAGGTGACTGCTATGGTTGCACTATCAGTTCCGGCAGGGGCACTGGTGTTAGCCCTATTACTCTTTAGCAGCATGGGTATACTGGTCTGGCTGTTTCCATCTGAGGTCACCAGCACCGATAAAAAGAAACTGTAGAGTTTGTTGGCGCCATGAGCTACTACGGTTAGCCTCTCAAAGGTCAAAATGCAGGTGGCGACCCCCAGGAGGTGCTGCACTGGTGCAATACCTGTAGCTTTGCAAACAAAGTGCATCCCAATTTGCGAACCCACGGATTTGATGGCCAGCAGGTTCCTCACGTCCGTGCATAACCTGCCCCACAAAGACGCAGGGCGGGTATCGATCAACAGCAGTTGTCACCAATTGAAATTGCGTAGCCAGGGGAATTACCCTTATGTCGCATAACACAGGCTTCGCCTCTACAAGGTTCCTGATTATGAACCGGGGTTTAACTAAATAGGATTTGCCCTGAAAATAAAGCTGACAAACCAAGATTCGACCGTTCTTAAGCCACCTGCTTCGTGAGGTCAACTTGATAGC
>PYER01000317.1 GCA_003017855.1 filamentous cyanobacterium CCT1 | reverse complement strand
TCATCCAGCAGCAGGTTGCACAGCAGGAAGTGGCCCAGGTGGTTGGTGGCCACGCTAATTTCGTAGCCGTCTTCGCTGTACATCGGCTCTTTGAGCAGGGGGTAGTAGACGGCGGCGTTGCACACCAGCGACTCTAGACTGCGCCCGGTGGCTCGAAAGTCGCTGACAAACTGGCGCACGCTGGCCAGAGACCCCAAATCGAGGCGAATAATGCTGTAGCTGCCGTTGGGCATGCCAATCTCTTGGGCCACCTGCTTGGTTTTGTCGACATTGCGGCAGGCCATGACGACGTGCCAACCGCGATCGGCCAAAGCTTTGGCAGCGTTTAGCCCCACCCCAGATGAAGCGCCGGTAACAATGACTGTTTTCTGCTGTTCCATGACTATCCAAAGACTGAAAAATCGCTTGTAATTTTCCAGTGTTAAGGATTGCACAGACACTAAGGCAATGTCTTAACGTTTTTTGAGGTGTTGTTACAGGCAGTTATGGGTTGAAGCTGCAATTGCAGCTTCAACCCATAACTACTCAAGTAAACGAACTTGCCCAGTCCTTGGCCCAGTGCAGGTGTTTGTGCACCTCGTCTAGGGTTTTGGCTTCGCTGTAGAGGCGCAGCACGGGCTCGGTGCCGCTAAAGCGAATCAGCAGCCAGCTGTCGTCGGCCAGGGTGAGCTTGTAGCCGTCAATATCCAGAACGTGTTTGACCGCTTTACCGGCGACCTCCTGGGGCGGCGCGGTGGCGAGAGAATCGAGCAGTTTGGCCTGCACATCCATGCTGGCCAGGGGCAGATCGATGCGATCGTACTCGGAGCGGTAGCCCGTTTTCTCTTGCAGGGTGCGGTAGTAGTCGCTGAGGTCGAGGCCGGAGGCGACGACGGCTTCTAGCACGTAGAGGGCCGACATCAGCGCGTCTCGCTCGGGGATGTGGTGGCCGTAGCCGATGCCGCCTGACTCTTCGCCACCCAGCAGCACCTTGGCCTCCTGCATGCGATCGGCGATGTACTTGTAGCCCACGGCGGTCTCGTACAGCTCCAGGCCGTTGAGCTTGGCCACCGCCGGAATCAGGTTAGAGCCGCTGATGGTCTTCACAATTTCGCCGCTGTAGCCCCGGCGCGACTTGAGGTGGTCAATCAAAATGGGGATGAGAATTTGGGAGCTGAGGAAGGTGCCCTGACCATCGACGGCGGCAATGCGATCACTGTCGCCGTCAAACACCAGGCCCACCTTGACGCCCTCCTTGGCCGGATATTCTTTGACGGTCTCCAGCATTTCGCCCAGGTACTTGGGCAGAGGCTCGGGTGGGTTGCCGCCAAACAGCGGGTCGGCATCGCTGTGCAGCTCGTGAACGCTAGCTTCGCCCAGCAGGCGCGGCAGACCACCGCTGGCGGAGCCGTACATCACGTCGGCAAACACCGTTAGCTTGCCGCTCGAAATTGCCTTTTGAATAGCGGCCACATCGACCTCGGCCTGGAGCGCGTCGCAGTAGGCCGGCCAGGGGTCAAAGGTTTCGATTTGGCCGGGTTTACCTAAAGGAGCGGGCGGGTTGGGCAGCAGCGCCTCGACCTGCTTGGTCACCTCCGGCGAAACCGAGCCGCCAAAGGCTCCTTTGATTTTGAGGCCCGAGTAGGCCGGGGGGTTGTGGCTGGCGGTGATGACAATTGCCCCCAGCAGCCCCTGGTGCTTAGCGGCGTAGCTAAAGGCTGGCGTGGGGGCGTAGTCTTGGGAGAGCAGCACCTCAAACCCCTGCGCCGCGATCGCCTCGGCAGCGGTGCGAGCAAACTCAGACCCCAAAAAGCGGCGATCGAAGCCCACCGCCACGGTGCGGCTGCCGGTCTCGGCCCCGAAGCAGCGGTGCAAAACATGGGCCGATATCGCCGCCACCTGAGCTACGCGCTCAAAGGTGAAGTCGGCGGCAATGATGCCGCGCCAGCCATCGGTGCCAAACTTGATGGGCTTTGGGGTAGCTGGAATGGGGCCAGAGGGTGCTGCCATAGCAGATTCCAAATATCAGAGTAGGAGAGCAGATTTTTCTTGAGTTTACCCGCTTACTTCGGCGGTGACACGACCCCGGCAGCGGCACCACCGACAATTTACCCAACCGCCCCGTTTTGCCGGAAAGTATTGAAAGATTGGCGAATTGTCCTGAAGCGATCGCGGCCTGGGCGCAAATGCTAGATGCGTCAGGGTGCAGTGTGGCTGCTCTAGAGCTGAAGGGGCCAAGCTGACCGCACCGTGAGGCGAAGGGTTTAGGCTACAGCATCGCACATCACAGGCTTGAGGCACTGCAATTTGCCGCTGCTGGTCTAACTAATTGCCAATGGTGGGGGGCTACTGTGCTACCCTAGTCAAGTAAAAACGGGATGTAGCGCAGCTTGGTAGCGCACTTCGTTCGGGACGAAGGGGCCGTGGGTTCGAATCCCGCCATCCCGATTGATCTGTACTCTGCACCCACGGCTTCAACCGTGGGTAGACTTCTGTACGTTCCGGAATTATTTGACATCGTTCTGGAATTGATGTCGCTGTTCCGGGATTGATGTCGCTGAGTCAAAATTGGGCTGCCTGTGGATCCTGAGTTTTGCTCAATCAAACAGATATCTACTTCTGCAAGTAGGTACTTTTCTTAATGTCTAGTCATCGAGATGGCGGGATTCGTTTCAGTCCATGCATCAATATCATAGTCCTTATAGAACGATGGATGCAGCTATTTTCGGGGTGAGCGGTTCTCGTAAAAAGTTGAAAATATCGGCCTCGCAGCGCCCATGAGCGTTATGAAACGAGCACAGGCAGTTGGCCGAGGAGCAGGACTGGCTTGTTTCAATCCTCAACGGGCATCAAAGCCCATTGCGTGTGCGCAGCGGTAGGTGCTGCTGCCGGGTGTTTCTAGTTTCAATCCTCAACGGGCATCAAAGCCCATTGCGTGCCGGTGCATAGCATCTACCGCAGCTTCGCTATGACAGTGTTTCAATCCTTAGCGGGCATCAAAGCCCATTGCGTGGGGGCGGCTACAGGGCGGCATCAAGTCATTGCTCAGTTTCAATCCTCAACGAGCATCAAAGCCCATTGCGTGCGGGCTGAAATGGGCGACGACTTTCCTGGCAACTATGTTTCAATCCTCAACGGGCATCAAAGCCCATTGCGTGGTGTGGGCGAAGCCTTTAAGGGCTACCGCGAACTGCTGTTTCAATCCTCAACGGGCATCAAAGCCCATTGCGTGCAAAGTTCAACGGTATGCCCTGTCGGGCAACCGAATTGTTTCAATCCTCAACGGGCATCAAAGCCCATTGCGTGGCTGCCCAAGCTGGCTTGTTAGCCAGGGCTATTCCGTGAGAGTTTCAATCCTCAACGGGCATCAAAGCCCATTGCGTGGGCACTCAGTCAAAATCCTTGCCATAAGGCAAACATAGCTCCTCAGATCGCGAACCTGCCACAAGGCAGACTATAAGACTACTGAAGCTAGCCCTAAAAACATGAAAATACATGTCATGATTAGGTTTCAGACTTCCGCGAACCTGCCAGGGAAAATCCCGTCGCTTATGGTTCGCGAGAGCTAGGATATCAAGGTTGAGTGCATGGATTACTCCTTGGTCGGAGTTGCTTCGGCAGCCAACACTACAAGTAAGTCCGTCCTCTCTTGCTGGGTGCGCCCCTTATTCCTGTTGCACAGTGTCCGAGCCAAGCAGGTTCACTACAACAGCAGCATCGGAGTGGTCAGCTACCAGGGTCAGAAAGTAAGACTGTAAACTAACAGCCAAACAAACCCTCATTTTTCACAGAACGAATGTTCTGCGGCGCGAATTAGTTCGTTTATACCACATTTACTCGATTGGTGTAAGCCTTCAAAGCAAGAGCTTTGGCTTTTTCCTGGTCAGATGCTATGCATTGCTGCCTAACTGTCTCAACAACCAGGCCACTCTGCTCAGCTTTAGAGGTTATAGCCGCTTGTAAACGTCGATAGCTCCACTGGTGCACCTGTGCTCTGTAGGCCTTCGCATACCGCCTTTGACCATCGATAAAGTCAGGAACTCTTACAGCAGCCCTCTGTCCAACTTCAGCTTCTACAATTTCTCGAATATCTTTAAGGTCTGGCAGCACGATGCTGGCGGCCTGATACTGCTGGGCAACTTCAACGATAGCTTTTGCCAGCAGCCGATCAATATAAACACCAAGTTGCGACTCTGAGTTGATACGCTTTCCGCCCTTGAGACGCTGCCGGTGCCCCTGGTGGGCAATCCTGGCTCTTTCTGTCCGTGCTCTGTTGAGAAGCTTGTACTTGTCTCCTAGCAGCTGTTTGGTAGAACGGTATGCCAACATCTCCTGGGTTGAAACATTGACTACAGCAACCGTAGCTGGCTGATCTAGCCCCATACTGATACCAACTAGGATGTTGTCCGTACCCTGGTAAAGCATGCGGCTAGGGCGCGAATAGGGTACCTCTAACCTTTCCAAAGTGGACTCTAAGCGACGAATATCAGCTTGCTGATTTTTGCTCAACCCTTCCTTCGCACGCCTCGATTGAAGTTTTGCTGCCGTCCCTGCAGCTTTTTGCGCTTTAACCAACTGCGTACCCTCCATCGTCCACAGACGAGTATCGACTGTACACAATAGGCACAGATGGTACCGATTCCAGGGCTCTGCCTCATGTAAGTGAGTTTTGGAAACAACCCACGAAAGTTTAGCTGATCGCAGCGTGAATAGCCCAGCTGAATGCTTATCTCCACTGGTTCGTTTGGTTTCCTGGTCGTCTAGAAATCGCTCAAACCAGTGCTGATGGGTTTTGTCGCAGTAGACCCTAAATACATGTTCCCCGGTGCCTTTACCTTGAAAGCGAACTAACAAATATCCTTTGTCATCGTGTGCCCAAGTTAGGCTTTCTACAGTCTCGTAAATTACTGGGAAAGGCAACTTTGCTGGCTTTCGGGTCAGGTTTTGTTGCCAGGTAACAAAGTCCTTGTCTTCTAGAGGAGGACTTTGAATACTTTGAACGAGGGCTTCTATATGGGCACTCTCCATCAGGTCTCGACCTTTAGGCAAACTGGCCTGAAGCTGTATTTCGAGACGCTGAATAGCAATCTCTGTTTTGTGGTGGCGCTTTCTCAGTTTGTCCAAATTTTCAACTTCAGGGACAAGCTGGGCATTGCGCTTCAGTAAGTAAGCCAAAGTACTACGACGTTTAGCCGACTTTGAGCGCCCGTAATCACACAGTAAATACTTGAAGGGTTCTAAGGCATCAATCTGATTCAAAATACGAGTGGCAGCTTGGCGGAGCTCGGCAAGCGTATAGTTGGCTTGCTTCGCAAGTTCCGAATCCGGTTGAAGAATACTAAGCCAGCGACGTTTACCTTCCAGTTTCCATTGCTTACGGTGCTGTAGCTTAAGCCAACTCCGAAAAGTATAGGCGACCTGTTTTTTCGCAGAAATGTAGTACCACGCAGGTTGATCAATGAAGCGAGGATCGGTTTTGAGAGATTCAACAATCTGGGCGACTGAGCGATCTGGCAATCTCCCCGACTTCTGCCACTTGGCGAAGTCGGTCTGTTCAGGCACTCGGCGGAGCACCTCGTTGACCAAGGGCGTATTACGCTCTGCCATAAGTGTCCAAATGGCTTTTCGGGACTCCTCAGGTGCAACTAAACGGCATCGGATGGTCTTCAGGCTCATTGGTTCGCTTGTATTACTTGAAGGCAGTTTAACGTTTTTCCTAGAAATTTGCTCCAAAAAATTCTTTACAATGCTTTCGTGATAATTAGTCGTTATCTAAGGCGGAGACATCCGTTGGGCTGAGTTAGTCAGCGATGGAATAGATTATGCAAACGCTTCAACTTATGGGAAAAAACATCGCACGCGACCGAAGCGAGAAGCTCACGGATACAGGAAGCCCGAACTGACTATCGGCGGTATATCTCGGGCATCGCCTCGGAAAACTTAGTGTTGATCCAACATCCCAAAGTTCATACGGTTTTCCAGCCAATCGATAGCAGTGCGTGAAAACTTAAGAATCAGGGAAGGATGGGTAATTACTCTACCTCGGAATCTGTTGGATCTTCTATCATTCTTCGATACTCTTTCCGAGGATTAGCGATTTCGACTCCTTGGGTTATCTGCATGTCAATATATGTCTCGCCCGGCTCTGGGGATAGACCTACTTGATCGCTCTCCCCCACAGCCAGTTCATCTGGATCAAAGCCAAGCATTATCATCATTAATTCTACTGATGATCCGAGGCAAGCTCCTAGAAGGAAAAACAGTTTTGCAGTTTCTTCGCGGGTAAATAACGCCGGATTACTTACAAATTGTTCAAGCGCACTCTCTGGCAAATTAAATTCCCTGCAGAGCCGTTCTTTTGTGTAGTCATTGCTCTGCAAACCCTCTTCTATGTAACTTGACTTTGGACAAACGCCGCCAGCCCACGGAAGATTTCGGTGGGCTTTCAGGTCAAAGCGAGGGAGCTAAGCG
>PYER01000316.1 GCA_003017855.1 filamentous cyanobacterium CCT1 | reverse complement strand
CCCACCTACCATGCTCACCGCCACCCAAACTGCCGACCAAGTCTTCGAAACCTACAAGCATCGCCAGGTCACCCTCGCCATTCTCGGCGCTGGGGCCTGGGGTAAGGGCCTGGCCCACATCGCCAGCACCAACGACCACACGGTACGGATCTGGTCGCGCAGCGGCGATCTGTCTCTGGAAGAGGCGGTGGATGGGGCCGAGGTAATTCTGTCGGCAATCTCGATGAAGGGGGTGCCGGAGCTGGTGAATCGGCTGAAGGGGCTGAATATTCCTGAAACGACGGTGCTGGTGACGGCGACTAAGGGCCTCGACCCTGAGACGACGCTGACCCCGTCGGCTATCTTTCAGCGGGCGTTTCCAAACCATGCGGTGGCGGTGCTCTCTGGCCCCAACCTTTCGAAAGAGATCGAGGCAGGGCTGCCCGCTGCAACGGTGATCGCCTGTGAGAATGAAACTGCCGCCGAGGCTGTGCAGCATGTGTTTGCGGGCGAAAACTTTCGCACCTACCGCAGCAGCGACCCCCTGGGGGCCGAGCTGGGCGGCACGCTGAAGAACGTGATTGCGATCGCCGTCGGGGTGTGCGAAGGGCTACAGCTGGGCTCAAACGCGCGATCGGCCCTGATCACCCGTGCGCTGCCTGAGGTGATGCGCATTGGCACCCATCTGGGCGGCCAGCCCGAAACCTTTTTGGGCCTCTCGGGCCTGGGCGACATGCTGGCCACCTGCACCAGCGTGCTCAGCCGCAACTACCGAGTTGGCTACGGTCTGGCCCAGGGCAAACAACTGGAGCAGATTCTTGGCGAATTGGGCAGCACCGCTGAGGGGGTCAACACTGCCTACGTGCTGCACGACATTGCCCAACGCGAGCAGATTTCAGTGCCTATATCAAAGCAGGTATACCTACTGCTCAAGGGCGATATCTCCGCCGAAGAAGCGGTGGCGGCGCTAATGGAGCGCAAGCTCAAGGCCGAAGACTATCAAGAGATCCTGCAGTGCGAGTGACGGATTGGTAGATAGTTTTTAGGTTAGGCTGAACTTACGTGAGCTAGCGGAAGTTATAGCCATGAGTGTTGTGATCTCAGACGAGATTTTAGAAGCCTCTCAGCTTACTCCTGGCGAGTTTCGCCAAGAAATTGCTGTTTATTTGTTTCAAATGGGCCATTTAACCTTAGGTTTTGCTAGCCAACTCGCAGAAGTGCCGCTTGATACATTTCGTCAGCTTCTAAAACAACGAAACATTCCTCTTTACGTCTACGACGTTGAAGATTTTGAACTAGACATAAAGAATCTTCAGTCGTTGGGGCGGCTGTGATTGTCATTAGCGACACATCCGCTATTACGAATCTGGTCGCCATTCAAAATCTACAACTCCTAAAACAACTTTACAGTCGAGTTATCATTCCTGAAGCAGTCTACCGTGAACTGGCGGAGATTCATTCTCCAGTGCCAGGAACTCTTGAAGTGAAATCGGTGCCCTGGATTGAGGTTAGGCCAGTCACTGATCAGACTGTTGTAGATCGTTTCAGGTTGGATGCAAGGCTAGACCCTGGAGAATCTGAGGCGATCGCGCTTGCTCTGGAGCTTAATGCAGATTTGCTGCTAATTGACGAGCGTCGCGGCAGAGCCGAAGCCAATCGGTTAGGGGTGAAAATTACTGGTTTGTTGGGTGTTTTAGTTGAGGCAAAGCAAAAGCAGCTAATTTTTGCTGTTAAACCTCTGATGGATGCTTTAATTGCAAGCTGTGACTTTAGAATATCTTCAGCTCTGTATGTCCAAATTTTGACCATCGTGGATGAGGCATAATTGGATATCTCAACATCTTTTAAGTCTTTGTTGTGCGCTGGGTAGTGATGCGGAGACACATGAACGATGCAAATCTGGGTTGATGCGGATGCTTGCCCGAATGTGATTAAAGAAATTCTGTTTCGGGCTGCTAAACGAGTGCAGGTTAAAACCACGCTGGTGGCGAATCAGGAGTTGCAAATTCCTGGGTCTGATTACATTGAGGCGGTGCAGGTGCGATCGGGCCTAGATGTGGCCGACAACTACATTGCCCAGCAGCTACAGCCTGGCGATTTGGTGGTTACGGCAGATATTCCCTTGGCGGCAGATGCGATCGCAAAGGGAGCCTATGCCCTCAACCCGCGCGGCGAATTTTATGACCAGGGCAATATTCGCGAGCGTCTATCGATACGAAATTTTTTAGATGAACTCCGTAGCGGCGGCGTAGAAACTGGTGGGCCGCGACCGTTTAGCCAGCGCGATACCGAAGCCTTTGCCAACCAGCTCGATCGCTTTTTGACAAGGCAAAACCCTAAAAAACCGTAGAACCTGCTTTTTTGTTGTTTTAGGGCAAAAAGCTTTTCAGCATTCAAAATATATCATTCGGCTACAAGTAATATGATAGCTGATCAGTTAGCATTTCAGGAACGTATAAGCACGTCTAGTGTAACTCCAAGGTAGTCCTTGCTGTACGTCCAAGCTATAACGTTGTCACTAAACAAAAGCGCAGACTACATTAGTGGGAAACCTTGGCAGTAGCAATTGGTCATTATGATTGCATTAGAGGCTGATTTTTAGAGAGTAGAGAACTTAGGGCTTCAATACATTCTATTAGGCATTTTTAATCTCAAAATGGATTTAAACAACAATGAGCGATCTAATTTCTTTCGTAGAAGGCGTAGGATTGACTTTGCTCGTAAAGGGTGAAGTTTATAAATTCATGTCTACTGTATTTGATGCTTCATCAGAAGCTATAGTTAAATTTCTGGAGAATGAGGTTCGATGTTTCAATTTAGAACGGGTTGCAAAAGCCTTAGAGAATTCTTTTGAAGAACTCAAAAAAGCAGGACTTGAACCCAGGGCTGTTAGCTATAAATACTTATTGCCCATTCTTGAGGGAATTTCGCTGGAAGAAGAAAGCTATCTTCAAAAGAAATGGACGAAGCTTCTCTCTTCAGCGGTTTTGACAGGAGAAATTCATCCTAGTTATCCGTCGATTCTGAGCGACTTGGGTTCTTTGGACTCAAAAATTTTAGATAAAATAGCTGAGTTGGAATCGGCGATTAAGCCTAGAGAAGTTTCGGAGTTCGGAGTGTTTGTTGAGCTTCTAAGGGAATTTAATGTTAGTGAGGTCTTGATCAAATCTGTTGAAATTAGCACAAATAGAGTGTCGTTCAAATCAGGGGCTTTTGACTCTCTCTCTGAGTCTGAAATGAAAGATTATCAGGAGGCCAGGGAAATTTTTTCGGAAAGCGTTGATAACTTGGAAAGATTGAAGCTCATATATCCAAGTGGTGAAAGGCCTCCTAAAAAGTCAAAGCATGGAACTATGATTATCGGTGGCTGGGGATATAAAAGAATTGAACTAACTTCTTTTGGACAACGTTTTTTGAAGGTCCTAGGAACTGAATTTAGCGAATAGTTACGTAAGAATAAGATGCTCCATGGGAAATAGTGCTTAATCTTTCACTCAATGTTGGTACAGTTGAGCTTTTGAGGCGTATATAGTACATTATTTCTTGCGGGGAATGGTTTAGGCGGGTTGTGCGAGAGGTACCAGCTCTCTCACAACCCTAATCATTCCGGACTTATCGTAGCTAAGCCGAAATGCCTGAACCTATTTTAGGTCAAGCCTTCGGTACGGCACCCTTGCGGGATGCCCTAGGCAGTTCCCCGTTTTCTTTACCGAAGGTGAACACCCATGACTTACGAATTTCAGCTGCCCGTGCGCAACCAAGAACTGGTGCGCCTGATTGCGATCGGTGACCACGGAGCCGTGCGCGACACCATTCATCAGCTCGGTGCGATCGGCTATGCCGACCCCGATCGCTGGTCTAAGCTCATACCCACAGGCCGTGAGGGCGAGTACCTCGCCATCCACACCCGCCGCTACGCCCCAGCAGCAGAGTAAGCAAAAGCCCCGGAGGAAAAGTTCCTCCGGGGCTTTTATCCAATTCAGAAATCTCTAAATTGACAGGCCTAGGCGCAGACCCAAAAAAGCGTGCACAAACATCACCGCCAGGGCAACGCTGCCCAGGTAGGCGTGGGCCGTGCGCAGAGATGCTTTGCCGCCGCCAAACTTGGTGATCGAAATTGCGCCATTGAGGGCTAGCAGGCCAATCACCAGACCGCCCGTCCAAAAGTGGGGGCTTTGGAAGATGTCTTTTTCTTGCATCACCAGCGACAGCACGCCGCCTGTATAGCCCAGGCTAATAAATGTGAACATCCACAGGGCCAGTCGCTTGTGGGTGTGGCGGTTTTCGGCTTTTTTCTGGGGGTCATCGTTGCCGATGCGGCCCTTCCAGCCCATATAGGCGGTAAAGCTGCCCATGACAAAAACGACGATGCCCATCATCAGCGGGTGGCCCCAGTGCACGATGGGCTCGGGGGTGCCAAACCCGGCAAAGAAATCGGCAATGGGCTGTAGATAGCCGCGAATTGTAGAAACCATAGATCCTCTCCCAACAGAGCAGTGAAAAGCGCCATACCTAAGGTGCCACATTTTCTCTACCGAAAGGGGGAGGGGGATTTTGGATTGGGGGTTGTCAACTCTAGGTCATCAGCTCCTTGATAGGTCAAGAAACCTTGGCAAAGCCTTGCCGAAAAGGTTATTTACAAGATAGATTCGTTTTTTTAGCTTACTAAAATAAAGCTATGGAGCTTGATAACCTTGATATAAAAACTCTGTCTCTACTCTGCCAGCGGGGGCGCATGACCTGGGCTGAGCTGGCGGGGCAGCTAGGGCTTTCGGCTCCAGCTGCCGCCGATCGCGTCAAAAAACTCGAAGAGCACGGCATTATCACCGGCTACAGCGCCCAGCTCAATGCCGAAGCCCTGGGGCTAGATCTGACGGCGTTTATTTCGGTGACGCTCGACCAGCCCCGCCATCGAGAGGGATTCTTGGCGGCGGTGCAGGGGGCGACAGAAATTTTGGAGTGCCACCACGTCACGGGCGACGACGACTACCTGCTCAAGGTGCGCTGCCGCCACACTCGCGCCCTGGAGGCGCTGATTACCGATCGCCTGAAAGCGATCGAAGGCGTAGTCAAAACTCGCACCCTGATTGTGCTTTCGACGGTGAAAGAGACCCAGGTGCCATCGCTAGACCACTTGAGCGAGTCCTGAGGAGGGGCTATGGAAGGCTGGACATTGTTAAAAGGAATGGGGCTGGGGCTGGTGATCGCGGCCCCGGTCGGCCCAATTGGCTTGCTCTGCATCCGGCGATCGCTCACCCAGGGGCAGCTGATGGGGCTGGTGACGGGGCTGGGGGCCGCCACCGCTGATGGCTTGTATGGCTGCATTGCTGGGTTTGGTCTTACCGCCGTGGCGGATCTGCTGGTCAGCCACGCTCTGGCCATGCGGCTGATTGGTGGTCTATTCCTCTGTTATTTAGGCGTCACCACCCTGCGGGCTGACCCAGCCACCGAGGCCGTCAAGGTGTCGAACCGGGGGCTGTGGGGAGCCTACGCCTCCACCCTGGTCTTGACGTTAACTAACCCCGCGACTATTCTTTCCTTCATTGCGATTTTTGCCGGGCTGGGCCTGGTGGGCAGCAGCCAGTCGTGGGCCGCCTCAGTGGCCCTGATTGTAGGGGTGTTTTTGGGGTCGGCTCTGTGGTGGCTCTGCCTGAGCTGGGGTGTAACGCTTTTTAGCCAAAGGCTGACACCCGCCCGATTAAAGTGGTTAAATCGGCTGGCCGGTGCGGCTATTTTTGCCTTTGGGGTAGTTGCGATTGGTTCTGCCATTCGGCTTTAGAAGCGCGAAAATCCGCATTTACCCTCAGGGTCTAGCTCCCAATTCTCACGCCAGGTACTGCCTGTGACCATGCTGCAACCTTACCGATTGTCTTCTGCCCCGACCAGGCGACCTGTTGTTTGGAGACGGTGGCTGAGCGCGGTGTTGGCCCTGGTGCTGGTAAGCTGGCTGGGGTTATCGGCCACAGCCAAAGCACTGGCTACCCCTCCAGACTTGGTAGCCCAGTCGATTCAAGACTTGCAGAATAAGCAAAAAAATCTCGAACAGCAGCGCAACCAGCTGCAGCAGCAGCAAAACGAAATTCAAAATCGCCAGGCCGATTCAGAAACAAACTTGCAGAGCCTGGAAAAAAATATTGTCTATACCGCTAACCAAATCAGCGAAACCGAGTACCAGCTCAGCCAGGCCGAAAAAGAACTCAAGGACTTTGAAGCTCAGCTCAAAAAGGCCGAGGACGACTACGAAGAGGTGCGCACCGGCACCGTGGCCCGACTGCAGTATCTGCAGCGGCAGCAGGGCAGCGAGGGCTGGGCGGTGCTGTTGCAAAGCCAGAACTTCAACGAATTTCTCGATCGCCAGTATCAGCTTAAGCGGGTCTACGCTGCCGATCGCCAGGTGCTAGCCGACCTCAAGGCCAGAGCCGAGGCCATTCAAAAGCAGAAAGCGGCGGTCGAAGAAAAAAGCAACCAGGTCGCCATGCTCAAACAGCAACTGCTCTCCCAAAA
>PYER01000315.1 GCA_003017855.1 filamentous cyanobacterium CCT1 | reverse complement strand
AGATGTGTATAAGAGACAGGTCGATCTAGCAACACGGGGTTTTGCAAAATGGTCTCGGCCAGCTGAGCCAGGGTTTGCTCTGGGTCAGTCATGGCTCACCTCCCCACAGCTCACGCCAAATATGCTCCATCGACATTTGGGGCACTAGCCCAGCTTCGCTCAGCAGGTATTGCCCATCTACGGTGCGCAACAGCTGGGTCAACGCCTTCCCCTCGGTTGATTGCGAGGCAAACAGAAGCCCTAGCTCTACCGCCAGAGGGTAGGTCTCAGACACCTCTAGCCAGTAGCTGCCTTTGGCATTGCACAGGTCTGTCGTCGGTTGAATTGGCGCTCCCCCAGCCAGCCTCAGGGGTTGAATAGCCGGTGTTCGATAGTCAAGGCCTAGCATCATTTCTGGGTATAAACTCCATTCTGGTTGACTAGCCTCATTCCCCCGTGTTCGATTGGCTTGGCTTACAGCCAGGGGGTACACGGAGCATTGATTAAACATTGCGCCGAGCCGATCAAAACCAATGCCGACGACACCCTCGGCTTCAAATTCGTAGAGCATTTTTTCATAAATATTATTCCGCAGACCTGAACTACGGTTTTCGAGGCTGTTTTCATCCCTCCTCTGAGCCGCTCTATGGTGCCGATCAAATCTAGAAATCAGTTCTGTATCTTGATTGAGAACTAGTGCCTTAAACAAAGCAATTGCGGCAGGATCTTCAGGGAAGAAGAGTTTGACAGGTTGCCCCCGCAGCGTAGGCTCATGGTTGTCATCCGTATATAGTTGGCGCAGTTCGTCTACGCTGATAGCCTGGCCTAATTTACCTACGGAGTGGCGCGATCGGTAGAGGTTGCCAAAGGGTACGAACACCGCTAAGCCATCGTAGGCAACTGGCTCAAAC
The DNA here is from genome assembly GCA_003017855.1 of filamentous cyanobacterium CCT1. Classification (GTDB taxonomy): domain Bacteria; phylum Cyanobacteriota; class Cyanobacteriia; order Phormidesmidales; family Phormidesmidaceae; genus Nodosilinea. The sequence continues at coordinate 5,588 of PYER01000315.1, read as the reverse complement.
CTTAGTCCTAAGTCGTCAGCATAGAAATCTAAAGATGGGGCTTTAATCAGGCCAACATCGATATTCCTCGATTGGATATAACTAATGATTTCATCATAATTTTTTGCAGACTTCAGCACAGAGTTTGAGCCGGAAATGGAACCATCTTTAAAGTTCTCAGTCGAGCTAAAGTTGCTCTGCTTAAGATTTTGCAATGCGCTCAATAGCGTCTGATTATAGTTTACTGACTCGTTACTATTGGTTTTAGAATTGGCTTGGTGGAGCAATGTTTTTAGGGCAGATTCCCAGGCAGTGCCAGCTTCGACCTGATACGTGATCGGACTATCAATAGTTGTTGTTTGCGCCACTGACTGAGCAGCTTGTGGTGATGCTAGAGGCACCGTAGTCGACTGATTAGACAACCGAGTTTGCCAGTAGAACCCCGCCGTCGCAAAGAAACCTGCTACCCCAAGAAACAGCAGCAGCTGCATCTTCGACGGTCTCCAGAGTTTATCCTCTGTGCTATCTTCAGGCTTGTGTGCAAGGTCGTAATCGTCTTCTAACGTATCGTCGTCATCAGGGCTAGAAAGCGATCGCAACTTTTCTAGGGCCGTTTGAGCAGATAAGTCCCCTACATTCCAAAGGCGGCGTAGATAGTCCCAAAGGGGGCGATCATCCAGAGCTTCCCACGGATCTTCAGCTGCTAACTCTAGAGGAATGCCATCTGAGTCAAAGGTGGCTCCGGCGAGCCGACAAACTACCCGACACAAATCATGTAAATCGTGAGATTTTAACTCCTCCAGTGCCTTTTGGTTGACCTCGTTAGCGCTGCCAGTAGAGTAGAGCCGATCTTTTCTTGGAGATATAAAAAGATGTTCCCATAAAGCTAAGCCGGCAACATAGATAAAAAATTGATCCTCCATATCTGGTTTTGGAGACTTAAGCAATCGAATGGAGAGACTGCTGAGGTTAATATTGCCGTGGGGGATGCCCTTGATTAATTGCTCAGAGGGAAGTGATGGAAATCGTATCCAGCAGGCATTGTGCAAAAACACCAGGGTCTCCAGCACCTGGTCTAGCACGACGTAAATCTGAGAGGCCGTCATGGGGCCATGCTGGGCTAGGTAGGTTTCTAGGGGGTAGCTTGCTTCAGGAGGCTTGGTGATCAGGTACCCGAGCCGTTTGCTGCGATCGTAGGCGGCATCCACCCATCTCACCAACCGAAAGTCTGGGCCGTGGCTAAGTTTTCGATTGAGATGAATTAACTGCTCAAACACGCGCCCCCGTCGCTCGATGTCTTTTTGCTGAAAGACTTTCTCCGAGAAGGTAAATTGTTTGATTAAAACAGGCTCGTCGGTGCTATGAGCAATGCCTTTATAAAGACTACTACCGTCTCCTTTTTCTATAGATTCCTCAATAGAATATCGATCCCATCGAGTTTTTATTTCATTTTGAGCATCAGGGGATTCCTCGGAGAAGTATCGATATTTCCTCCGTGATGGTAAATCCAACTTCTTGAAACCATTTCCGTAAGAAGAGGGGCGATTAAAGCCAGCTCTTGTACTTTGTCCTTTGGGCGGGTTTGATCTCGAATTTTTGGCTTGGCTAGACGACTCCCCTATGGGAATTTCTGCCCGTTCATAGATTTTCTGTCCTTCCCTACGAGCAGTCCGATAGGCAGCCTGACTAGGGTTTTGGAAAATATTGATCAGTTCGCTAACCTTTCGCCTGAAAAAATTGTATCCGTCAGAAAGGCGCATAACTTCTCATGCCTCATGGGATATAATGCTAGGGATAGATCGTAAACCTTAAACAGGTAGAACGTGAGGGAACCTGGGGCTTAGACAGGGTATAGCTTATTTGATCGGGATTGCTATAGCTAGCTATTTATGCAGTTTGCCATTTTAGGAAAAGTGGATTGAACGGTGCACTTCTTTGTATAGGGGTGTCAATACAAAAAAGAGGTTTACCACAGCCCAATCCACCAGAAAAATAAGGCTATGCTGATAAGCTCTCTACCCCAGCTCCAGATGAATGGGCTAAGCACCGTTCGTTACTGCCTGCTTGGTCTCGTCGCCTCGATTAAAGCCACTTCTATCAAACTCATTGATAGAGCAATACAACTGATAGAGATAGCTCAAGTCACTGGCGAAAAGATTTTCTATCACCCTTGGGTTGATGCTGTCTAAGGCACCGAGTTTAGTAATCACTCGAGCCAATATCAACACCGTTGCATAGGCTGGGTTGGTCTGCACTCGAGGATCCTGCAAAGGCAAAATTTCATCGTCGGCCTTAGCAAGCCGCATCAGACCAGCGCGATGCAGGTTGCCCTCCCCATCTAAATAGCCCTTAGGCAACGTAAACTCAAACTCTGTTTGAAACATCTGAAGTCACCTACTTCACTTCACGCGAATAAAGTTATCCACTGCGATCTCTAATTCTTCGATCTCGATGTCTGTGCTCTGGGCGCTGAGGTCGGCGGCGGTGTAGCGCAGGGGCCAAGCATTTTGAAAATCAAATCGGGCTTGTTCTTGCCCACCCTGGTCGTAGATAACGAGTGAACCATTGCGCAATTGCTTCGCCCATTGTCCCAACTCAACCGCTTCAAACCATTTCCAAAATGTCATTGAAGCGGTCATGCCGCGACGCAGAATGATGTTCTCCGTCTTGGCTCCGCCGGGGAGTTTCGTGCGCACAGAACGACCTAGATTTGCCTGCCCCCATTTTTCTGGAGTGACCTCGCTGATCTCGATCGCCTCCTGGCTGCGTTTAAAGCCCTGGCATTCTAAAAAAGTGGCATCGGCTGAGGTATCACTCCCTTCAAGCTTGAGCTCCAAGTAAAACCGATTTGCCGCCAGTAGTTCTTGCAATCCAGCCATGGTTTCCCTCTATATCACCCGTTCGATGCCCTCGTGGACTAGCTCCAGAGACTCGTTGGCCATATTGCTATCCGCCGCCGTAAAACTTGGCCCTTCGTATTTATAGGGATAGGCATTTTTTAGCTCCCAACGAGCCTGCATTGTGCCCGCCTGGTCATAGGCCGAAACCGACGACGCCCGCCGATTGCTAGACCAGGCCGATGAGCCGCCATCGTTGGTGTTGCAGTCCTTATACCAGAGGTACAGATCCTTATCGGTCGTAGCTACTAGCTTGACGACAACGTTCGAAAACTTCTCGCTAGTTGGGGTGGCCTGGCGCACTTTAAGGCCACCTTTGCCAGAACCCTGAACGCCGCCATCTCCTGCTACCGGAGACTCAACGGATAGGCCAGAAACTTCAAGAATTTGCTTTTCAGCTACGCCATCGGCCTCAAAGTAGAACCGACAGGCAGTAAGTAGTTCGGTCATGGATTAACTCCTTATATTGGTATTCGGTGAATGTTGTTTTGTAGGGACGGAGGGGCAGGAGGGCGGAGGTGTGATGGTCTGATGGGCTGTGGAGACTTAGGCAGCAAACAGATATATTGGCTCCTTAGCTCCCCATCTCCCCATCTCCCCCGATCCCTACCCCGTCTGCCCCTGGGTTGGATCCCACTGGCTGACGCGGAAGACGACGAATTCCGCTGGGCGTACGGGGGCAACGCCGACTTCGATGTAGAGCAGGCCGAGCTTCATGGTTTCGGGGGTGTTCAATTCTGAGTCGCAGCGGACGTAGAAGGCTTCTTCGGGGGTTGACCCAAAGAGGGCACCTTCTCGCCAAATGCGCTCTAGAAAGTTGCGCACGGTGCGGGTGACTCTGGCCCAGAGGTCTTCGTCGTTGGGTTCAAAGACGGCCCACTGGGTGCCCAGTTCAATGGATTTCTCCAGGTAGCTCATTAAGCGGCGAACACTGATGTAGCGCCATTCGATGTCGTCGAGTTGGGCCAGGGTGCGAGCGCCCCAGATTAGGTGGCCGCGATCGCGGAACTTGCGGATGCAGTTAATTCCCCGAGGGTTGAGAAACTCCTGTTCGCGGAAGTTAGTTTCGTAGGCCAGGCCCAAAATGCCCCTAGGGACTTCGTTGGCGGGAGCCTTGTGAATACCTCGGTTTTCGTCAGTGCGGCACCAGACTCCCATGACGTGGCCGCAGGGGGGTACCAGAGTGGGCTTGCCGCTGCGGGGATCGAGTACCTTAATCCAGGGATAGTAGAGGGCTGCAAAGGGAGATCGGCGATTGAATTGCTCTAGCCAGGCCTCGGCATCCTGAGGTTTTTGCTGTTCTGGGGAAACGGCTGTGGTGGCCTGGTGGGGTCTTACCGGGGGAACGTCTAACACCGCCATGCGGTAAGAGGGACTTGGTGCAGAGCTTTCGCAGCCAGTGACCATAGCCTCCATTACGCCGTGAACCTGATCGAGGGTCAACAGACCTTCTTTGTAAGCCAGCATCAGGTCTGGGCAGGCCACCATGGCGACTTCATCAATTTCAAACAGCCCCTGAATGCCGGAACGGTTTTTGCGGGTGCCGTAGATGCGGCGACCAAAAACTTGGGCTGTAATGTTGTCTTCGTTCTGGCAAGCTAGCTCATGAAACCCGTTGGCTGGTCGCTGGGCAGTAGGTAGCAGGCCCGGATCCGCCACAATTTCTGCATAAATATACTCGGAGTCGCCTAAGGCGCCAATGACGTTGGTGCCCATGTCAGGATGCTGCGCCATGGTCAAATGGCGATAAACCTCCAGCACTCGACCGTTATTTTCCAGACGAAGTTGAAAATATTCGCCTGTGTCAAACATTTCAATCTCCAAGTCGGCCTGAGGTTCTGCTGGTTCATCGGATTGAATCACCACTACAATTCGCCCAGAGCAAGGTGCGTCGGGCCGTAAGCAGAATCGAAGTGATGGCCGCTGGCTGGTGGTTGTGGCCTCTGTGCAGCAGGGCGCAAGTGCCGATTCTGAATTGTTTGATGCCAGTAGACTGCCCGACGATTCTCCATTGTTCAAGGCCGCGTTGGGTAGCCTTGTGCCCATGCTGACGACCCAACAGCGACCACCACCATTTTCAAACCAGCCTTTAATTGCAAAGGGGAGGTAGGCTCCAAAGTCCGTAAACCCATCGGAACCGATGCGGGCAAAGTTTTCTAGATACTGCGTCCAGCTGGTAATCAGGGTGGGTTTGTAGAGTTCGGCATCGCTGCGAACATCTTCGGTGAAGCCGACAAACCCGGCCACACTCATACTGATGCCCTGAATAGGGCGACTGCCGCGACTAACTTCCTCGACGTAAACGCCGGGGGCAAAATAATCTAACCGAGCCATGCTTGCTTCTCCTAGCTGAGGGTGATTTGCCAGGAAGCCAGAGAAGCGAAAGAAGACTGCTTAGGGACTGTACTGTGAAAACCTGTCTTGGAAACCCCTTAGATTTTCATAGGAGCTTTAGGGTTGAACTAACGAAACCAGTTATGGAGATACTAACCCCAATAAACCAAATTTGTCTAGTCCTAAAATAGATGTGTTTACATTTACTTGCAAATATCTCATTTTGGTTTCCATGGATACCTTTTGATAATGCCAACGGGCATGATGTGTTTTTATGGAAAATTTGAGTGGTTCATTTTTTGAAGGCTCAATACGGATTTTGAGGAGCTAGTTCAACAAGGTCTCCAATAGGTTGCCCAGCAGTGCCTTGCCTCGCTT
>PYER01000314.1 GCA_003017855.1 filamentous cyanobacterium CCT1 | reverse complement strand
ACAACGTTCCCCAGGTGCTGGCCCATCGGTGTGCTTATCTCAATGGAGCCATTGGGTTACAAAGGTGACATGCTCCCCTTCATGCCTCTCCTCAAAGAGACAGTGAAGCAAGTCGTCATGATCAGTTGATTTACCCCTTCTTAACGAGCCCCTTTGGGTTGGCATGGGATCCCAAGGATCTAATATCTCAGTCTCAAATAAAGGTTCCAACTGAAATAACTGATAGCCATATTTTTCGCAATGGAATACCAAAAGTAAGAAAGCCAGATATCTTAATATCGCCTATCGAAAACAAAAAAAATATTGTGATTATTGAAGAAAAAGATTATCAGTCAAATATTGATAAGCTTAATAACTATAGAATACAGCTAGCGGAGCATCAAGCTCTTTATGAATGCATTTGGGGTGTAATTTCAGATGGAGAAAAATGGCTGATTAAGAGAAATCTAGAAACATTTAATCAATTCAATTCTCTGGAGGAGCTTTACAGAGGAGTCTCTGATCTAAGACACTGTATCGGAAAGGAGAAAGTTATAAAAAGGCTGGTTGAATATGGAACGACTGATTTGGTGATTATCATTCCAACGTTTGGAATAAATCAGAACATTCTAAGTTTCCAGTCAGATATTAGTTCGTTTGATTTTTACTTTAAGATTCCTGTAATCGTTGCAGGCGTTGAATCTGGAGAAATGACTCCTGTAGGAAAAGGTGCTGAAGAATTTTCGAATTTAAGTGAAGCTTTAAGGATTTATCCAGATCTGGATCCGGACAAGAATACTAAAAGGTTTACTTGGGCAATGAAAGAAACAAGAGCAGGTAACATTACTAGACTCAGATTCGAAACCTGGGCTGCTTATGATCTCTACTCAGACTGATGTAACAGTTTTAGCTAGGTAGTAGTTACAGCTTGTAGAGTGAGCACTGCCCACCACTCCATTTACTCACCCACCACCAACTCCTCCCCCTCAAACTCAACCGCAGCCTCCTTCCTTGCGCACCGGCATCCCCAATCCTCTCCATAAAACCCATCCCTGACAAACCGCCGAAAACTGGAAAACTCCCACTGATGGGGGCACTCCACCAACCCATGCTTCACCGGGTTGTAGTGCAAATAATTGATGTGCCCCACCCAATCAGCCTCATCGCGAATGGTGTGCTCCCAAAATCGTCGTTGCCACACGTCGCTCTCCCGCTGCCGTTGGCGAGAGATACAAACATCCTGCGGTAGCGCACAGCTTCCCTTGAGCGATCGCGTAAACAGCACCTTCAGCCTCCCAACTCGCTTTGGGTAATTCTCATCGCCCTGGGGCAAGGTCCACACAAAATGAATGTGGTCGGGCAGCACAACGGCAGCTGTAATGTCGAAGGGCATTTCAGCTTTGACGACAGATATCGCCTGGCGCAGACGTTTTACATTGTCGGGGTCTGCAAAAATGGGTCTGCGGTTGAAGGTAACCAGGGTAAAAAAGATTGCCCCGCCGGTTGTGTAGGCGCGTCGATAATCGGGCATTTGGGGTAAGGGAAGATACTCTAAGGTAGTGTTCCCGATGGGGTGGTAATAGCTGGGCGGGAAGGTGGGCACTGCCCACCCTACTGTGCTGCCCTACAACTTAATCACGGTATTACAGGCCGGTTACAGGGGCAGCACTCCCAAAAATTGGCTGTCTATAATGGGCTCTAGGTAGCTGCTGCCAGGCGATCGCAGGTTTGCAGCCCCTATAACCAGCACCGTCAAGGACCAACCCACCATGACACGAGCAAAAACTGGAACAGCCTACTTGCTCTGGGCGCTAGGTTTTGTGGGCGTCTGCGGGCTACATCGGTTTTATACCGGCCAGATTGTATTGGGCCTCCTCTACCTGTTTACCTTTGGCCTGTTTGGCATGGGCCAGCTCATCGATCTGGTGCTCGTGCCCGGCATGGTCAAAACCCGCAACGAGCAGCTGCGGCGGCGGTACCTGGCCGAGTGGGGCGAAGACGGTCTGGTGATGCCGGTGCCCATGGAGCGAAACCTGGTTGCGGCCCAGGGCGTTGCCCAGACCCAGCACGACTCGATGCAGCAGTTGTTAAGGGTGGCCCACGCCAATGGGGGCAAGCTTTCCAAAGCTCAGGTAGCACTCCACACCGGGCTAAACCCAGAGCGGGTAGATGCCCTCATTCAGGAGGCGCTGCGCTACGGCTATGCCGATATCACCAATGATCCAGAGTCTGGAGCGGTGCGCTACGTGTTTGATGTGTAGAGCCTGCGATCGCGGCCCTTGCCGAATGCGTTCCCCAACGCAACGCTATAAAAATTCCCCGTCTGCTATACAACCCGAATGATGCCGATCAGGTCATTCACGTTCGTCAGCAGCCCAGCCTGATCGATGGCCAGATCATGCGCTCCGACGGTGTGCCCTGGGGTTTGCACACCGAGCGTATTGGCGGTGTTGCCTCCGATCGTCACCACACTCTGGTTGGGTCGCACATCCTCTACGATATCGCAGTGGGTCGTGCCCCCAGGACACTGGCCATGGTCACACACCGACTGCTGCAGACCGCTATAGGTGAAATTCGCGTTCCCTCGGTTTTTGCAGATCAGATCGCCCACTGCTGGGGCAACTTCAGTCGGCCGATACAGGTGGAACCGGGTTCCTGTCACCTGAGCAGCGCGCCCACACCGTTGCGTGCCAGGGCACTCTCTGTTGCGCAGCGCCTCCCTGATATAGGTAATGTGACTGGCATCTGGGGCAAAGCCCAACGTCTGCACGTCCGGCGGCCCAGCGCTGGTGAGCACATAGGATATAAAAGCCGCGCTCCACGGCGTGATGTCATTCGCGGACTGAGTTGCCAGTGGGTTCGGGTTCGCCGAAACACTCGACCAGTAGGTTCGCAACTCGTCGAGCTGAGCAGGATCGCTCTCCAGAGCCGTCCCACGCTGCCAATTGGCATATTCGGTTCTGGCCACCGCAGCCATATCGGCACGCAGTCCCTCAACGCCGATGACGTATCTGAGCAGACTGATCATGGTGTCGTCGGCGACTTGTGAGCTTGAATTCGTGGCAACGACTTCGTGGAGAATCTCTTGATACAGCTGATTGACCGTGCTGTGGTCTAGCATGCCGGTCTGCACCAAACCAAAACACGCCTGGAATCGGAGCAACGCATCGACGAAGTCCTGGTCAATGATTTGGATGGTGCGGCTGATGCCCAGAACATCTCGCACGTAAGCGATCTCACTGCCCGCCCCCAAAACGCCCTGGCTATGCTGGATTGCGTTTTGGATCTGCGCCTGCGTTAGCGGCTGAATGGGCGTGGTGCATCCCGAGGTCGGTAGAGCCCAGTCTCGTTGCAAAACCAATCCGCCTGGGTTTCGGGCGATCGCAACGGCCGTCTCAGAGACTGCGGAGGAACTTGCCGCGCGATCGCTGGGAGTCGTATACATTGCGCCCGACTGCTGTACAACGTGGGTCAACTCATGGGCCAGAAGCCGCCTGCCGTCGTTGGAGGCGGGGTTGTACTGACCGGCACCAAAGACCACGTGGTCGCCAACGGTGAAGGCATTGGCCTGAACGGTACTGGCCGCCTCTGCTGCAATAGCACCCGTATGGACCAGTACCTGGGCGAAGTCGCGGCCAAAGCGAGGCTCCATAAAGGCTCGGGTTTTGGCATCGAGAGGCTGACCGGGGGAACGCAGTGCTTGGTTTACAGCAGGAGGGGCTGTGAATGGCTCAAGCGAACGGCTTAGCCGTTTTTTTTGCTGGAGAGACAGACTGTAATCGGTTGATTCTTGACCACTTTGGCACCTAGGACACCCGCCGCCGCACGCACAGACACGCTGTAGCTCTGGTGCGCGCCTGCGCATCACCTGGTCAGCAACACGGTCTGCTTCCTGTTCAGACCTGTCTCCAGGAGTGCTGATCGTCAGTTTTGGCTGAATCTGTACAGGTGATGGGCTAATTGTGGATATTTGGCTGAAATTATGGCCGGAATGAGGCAATTCCGTTTCGGTCCATCCGGCGTTGAGGTCTCTAGCGTTACTCTGTAGCAACCGCTGAGTCACAAACTTAACAGGCGGATTCTTCGAAGTTGCTGGCGATTTCTGTGCGAAGGTACGCATGGTTAATCTCCATTTGTTGAACGGCCCAGCAACCAAGCTAGCGATCGATCAATACTCCGTTCGCCGGGCGGGAAGGCATGTCATCTCAAATCCTGGCTCATATCCACGTTCCTGTGTCTCTACAGTCTCTCTAACCTTACTGTGCCTTCATCCAGGCAAGGCACTTTTGCATGTGCTGGCGCATGGTGGCTTTGTCGGCGTGGTGGCGGCGACCGTGGCCGGGCAACACCCACTCAAAGTCGTAGGCGGCCAGCCTTTCCATTGATTTAACCTGCTCAGGCCACGAATACCAGCAGACGGAGCGAAAGGCGTGCAGCTGATGCAGCCGCTCCGACCAGGCCAGGTGGTCGCCGGTAAACAGCACCCGGTTGTCGTACAGCAGCACCGTATGCCCTTTGGTGTGGCCCGGCACCGGAATAATCGTCAGGTCGGGCGCTAGGTCTACCGGGTCGGTGCCCTGGAGCTGAATTTCGACGGCTGCGGTGCCACGGCCAACGTCGTCGGCGTGGAGAATGCGATCGCAGCCAAACCGCTCATGAAACTGCTGATGATCGGCCACATCATCCTGGTGGGTGAGGTAGAGGTAGCGCACGCCGCCCAGGGCTTCGATCTGCTTGACCAGGGGGGCGGCAAAGCGGGGCGAGTCGACCAGCACGTTGCCATTGGGCCGCTGGATCAAATAGCTAGCTGCCCCGTAGGATTTCTCGGAGTGGTAGCCGCAGTGGTAGACGTTTTCGGTAATGGCGATCGGAAAACTGGCCTGGGCCGCCTTCATGTCTTTGGGCGGCGTGACGGTGCCGATGGAGGCGGTGGGGCAGGCCAGTACAGCTTGCAGCGCCGCCAGCCGTTCGGCCTCGGTCTCGGGCTGATGAAAAACCGCCGACTGTTCATCGTCGCGAGTGAAGATATCTGGGGCCATCCAGCGGCAGGTGTCGCAGTCAATGCAGGAGCTATCGACGTAGATATCGCCCTCTACGTTCTGGGGGCGGCGGGCAGTGAGGTGAGCCATAGCAATTACCCAGCATTATTCATGAGCCGACTGAAAGGTCCGTCATTCCCGCAGAGGCGGGAATCCACTCTAGAGTAAGTTGCCTCCTATGGATTCCCGTTGCCACGGGAATGACAATCGCTGATGCCCGGGTTCGTGAATAATCCGGGTTACCCATCGATAGGTCAAGTCTATCGCTGGGGCAGGGCAATCGTGGGGCGGCGTGTAGCGTTTAGATATATTTAACCTCGGCCAAAGAACCGCTTCAGCGGGTTTGAGGCAATTTGCCCAATGGGGGTGCGGCTGCGCTTGGCCGCCTGCACCGGGTCGTCAGCGGTGAGAATGTCAACGGCGCGATCGAACTGTTTGTCGCTATCGGATTGATTGGTATTAGATACAAAGGTGGCACTCGGCGCATCGGCCTGGGCGTCAGACATCGCGGTTTGGTAAGCCTGGTTTAGGCTCGGCAGGCTGGCCGCGATCGCAGGCAGTTCCAAAATTCGAGTTTCTAAGCTCTGACCAATGGCGTGGAGCTGCTTTTGTAACCCCTCGGGCAGGGCGCTGTCTTGCCGACCCAGGGCGGTGATAAAAGCGGTCACCGTTTTTTCTTGTTGGGGGTTTAAAGTAGGCATGATTATTAAGGTGTAAACAGTACGGCAAAAGGGGCGGCAGAGTTTTGTTACTCAATCGCCTGACGCATCAAAACCAACCCCGATGGCGCGTTGAGCTACTGCTAAAACACAACCTATAGCGCGGCTCAGATCGAGGTTTTTAATTTATAAGGTGTTGCTCTTTGATAGTAAGAAACTTTGCCGGGATGATGGCGGTTCATAACATAAATCCCACTCTGGACAGAGCCGTTTGCTGTGCCGAATGATTGAGCACCTCAGCAGATTCGCCACTCCCTCGTGCCCATGCTCTGCATGGGAATGCTCACCGGAGGCTCTGCCTCCAGATGAGCGGCAGAGCCGCGAGGTAAGGTGCCCAGGCGGAGCTAGGGCACCAGGGTGGGTGGTGGGGGCTGTAGCCAGAATTAATGCCACACCCTAGCCTGGATTACTCACAAAACCGGCTATCAGCGACTGTCATTCCCGCGCAGGCGGGAATCCACTGTGAAGTAAGCTGCCTCCCATGGATTCCCGTTGCCACGGGAATGACGGACCTTTCGCTCGGCTTATGAATAATGCAGGTTAGGGATGTTCGGCGTGGATGTAGTCGACAAACCAAAACTTCGGCTCCAGCCCAAAGCGCAGCCATGCAGCCCCCCCCAGCCCCAGCAGGCCCAAACCCACCAGCGGCAGACCGGGCCAAAGCCGCCAGGCATCGGGCAGTATCGCCACCAGGGCCAGGCTGGCGACGGCGTAAATCAGCAGGCCCCACTGCAGACGCTGAATGGTCTTGAGGGCACTGCGGCAGCTGTGGCAGTGCTGCGTGTGCTGATGGTAGCGATCCAGCATTTGGCGAGGGGCTGGGGATGGGGCCAGGTCTAGGGTC
>PYER01000313.1 GCA_003017855.1 filamentous cyanobacterium CCT1 | reverse complement strand
CGAATCACAAACCCCCGGTTCTCAAAAGGCCAACCTGTAGGGGCGAATGGCATTCGCCCAGAGGTATTGGGGGTATCCAAGCAGGATTTAGTATTAGGACTGGTCTGAGGTAGGGAGCGTCGCTGCCGAGCAGCCATAAGCTTCAATCTGCTCAATCAGGGCTGTATCCCATTCCGGGTTGAGCACCGGGGGCTGCTCCGCCGCCAGCAGGCGCAGTTCGCCATCGGCTTCGACAGTGCCCAAAAACTCGACGTCGTAGGGCACATAGGCAGAGGCCGGGCTCAGGCGAATGAGCGACTCCGCCGTCTGCACGTCTCGGCTCACCAGTTGACCATCGACCACTCGCCCTACCGAAAATTCGGGTGGGGTAGTGAAGGTTTCAAAGGGTACGGTTTCGGTTTCCATTTGCCGGTAGCGCACCAGGCACACCTGCCCCGGCACAGTCGATGGAAACACCGTTGTGAAGTCGTAGGGCATCAGGTTCCAGTCGCGCACCCAGGTACCCAAAAAAGGCGCGATCGCAGGGTTAACCTCCGCCCACTCCTGCCGGTACTGCTCCAGCTCTAGAGAAACCGGCTTGCCTAGGTTGATAATCTTGCCCAACCCCGCCAGCGCCAGCTCCGAGTCGATTAGCTGGCTCAGTTCGGCGTTGCGCTGTTGCAAAGCGGCGGGCGACAGCGGCGGCAGCAGGGTAGCGGGGTCAACCTCAGCCGCAGGCGCATCAGGCACAGTAGGATCGGGTGATTCCTCCACCGGCAGGGTACAGGCAGTCACGCCTCCAAGGCCCAGAACAATTAACCCAAGGGTCCACAGCCGTTGCTTAGCCATCTCCGTCACCCCCATTCACTCAATCCAGCGGTTATGCGGGTGAGTGTAGCAGGGGTGGAGGGTCAAGGGCGCGATCGCCCAGCCAGTCCTCAAGCTGGACAAATGTTCAGCTCAACGGATGCCCCTACAAATAAGCCCAGGCGTTGCTGAACACAGGCATGAATCAAAAAAATAACGCCTCTCGTAGGGGCAAACGCCGTTTGCCCCTATCCAAATTCATGCCTTAATCCAGCCGTCTCAATCCTTTAGGGCAAGCAATCCATGTAGTTCTCCACATCCCAGTTGGTGGTGGTGGCCAAAAAGCGAATCCACTCATCCCGCTTGTACTGGTCGTAGAGGCGGTACATTTCCCCCGGCAGGGCCGATTGGATCACCTCGTCAGTGGCCAGAGCATCCAGCGCTTCGCCCAGCGACATGGGCAGCTTTTTCACCTGCTTGCCGTTGTCCATCGCCTCGTAAATATTGCGCTGCTCCGGCTGGCCGGGGTCAAGCCGACGGCTGAGGCCGTCGTCAAAGGCTTTGAGAATAGCGGCGGCCATCAGGTAGGGGTTGACCATCGAATCGACCGCGCGGTACTCAAAGCGACCCGGTGCCGATACCCGCAGGCCGCAGGTGCGGTTTTGGTAGCCCCAGTCGGAGTAGACCGGAGCCCAAAAGCCCGCATCCCACAGGCGACGGTAGGAGTTGACCGTCGAGCAGCCGATCGCCGTCAGCGCGGGCAGGTGCTCGATTACCCCACCAATGCAGTGCAGCCCCACTGGGCCAGGTATCCGCTTCGAGGCACCTTCCACAGGCATAAACGTATTCTCGCCGCCCCGATGGTAGGTGTAGTTGCCCTCCAGACCGGGCAGGGTGTCAAAACCAAAGGTCTTAATCGCCGTCTCGCCGCCCCGCCACAGTGATAGGTTGTGGTGGCAGCCCGAGGCCGATACGCCCATAAACGGCTTCGACATGAAGCAGGCAATCAGGTCAAACTCGCGCGCCACTTGGGCGCAGATCTGGCGGTAGGTGGTGAGGCGATCGGCGGTGCGCACCGCATCGTCAAACATAAAGTTCAGCTCTAGCTGCCCCGGCGCATCCTCATGGTCGCCCTGAATCATGTCCAGCCCCATGGCCCGCCCGTACTCAATCACCCGCAGAAACACCGGGCGCAGCTCTTCAAACTGGTCAATGTGGTAACAGTTGGGCTTGGTCACACCGCCGTTGGGCTTGCCGTCGGGGCCTTTTTTGAGCCACATCATCTCGGGTTCGCAGCCGTGGCGCAGCTGCAAGCCGTGCTTGGCCTGAAATTCGGCATGGATGCGCTTTAGATTGCCGCGACAGTCGCCCGTCAAAAACGCTGCCGCGTCGACCTCTTCTTCCCGATTGCGAAAGCAGACGCAGTAGACCCGAGCGACTCGCTTATCCCACGGCAGCTGGCAAAAAGTCTCAGGGTCAGGAATGGCCACCAGTTCCGCCGCCTCTGGCCCGTAGCCCAGGTACTGACTGTTGCGATCCATGGCCAGGTTAACTGTGGCCCCGTAGACCAGCTGAAAGCCGTTCTCTGCCGTAGTCTCCCAATAGTCGGCGGGGATGCCCTTGCCGACAATGCGTCCGGTGACGGAGACAAACTGGTAGTAGATGTACTGAATTCCCAGCTCGTTGATCTTGGCCCGAACCTGCTTAACCAACTCGTCGCGCCCCTCGGCGACGACGTAGCGCTCTAGATCGGTCGAGGTATCGACCCGCGTTAGCACTCCAGTCACCGTGAGACCTCCTAATTTGCAGAGCAGAATGGTCTCAGTAAAGCCAACTTGTTATAACAAGTTTGTAGCGGTTGATACGTGTATTAGAACGCGGTGGCGCAGTTAGCCCTACTCTTCTTCAGCTTGCCGCCTAACGGCTTGCATCAAACTGCTATCCATGCGGAAGCCTACCGTGAGAAGTTGACTCAATAAAGGGGTCACTTTCTCAATCAAGCCTCGACGTTTGGCCAACACAAGAAGGCCTAAGGTCCCTATATGCGGTATTTCTCTAGCCTGAGCAATTCGCCGCCCCCTAGCTTCGTCTATAAGCAAGAGATCGGCTTGGCGCTCAAGGACGAGTACGATCGCCTCACTCTCACCTGCGTCTAATCTCTCCCGCAAAAAGCTTACGGCAATTGAATCAGACACACCAATAACCTTGATCCAAGATGCTGCCCTAACCTCCCTTGCTCCAGGGAGATCTGCCGGTAGGCCAGTGACCTCTTGCTGAACCGCAGCAGGAATGACCACCTCGCCATATAGGTCTTGAAGTAAAGACAGGTGCTCAATCCGCGCCAGGGCGATAATTGGCCCTGCATTGGAAACAACAATCACTCAGGCAACTACTCCATCAACGCTTCAGCAGCAGCGATTTCGGCCTCTAGCTCGGCAGTAGACTCAGTAAAATAAGGCACCTGGTGCCGAGCCAAAATCTGAATGAAATCCCACTTGGAGATGGCTAAGATCTCTGCGCCTTTGCCCGCAGAGATCCGCCCCTGGCGAAACAGCTCTAGCGCGACTAGCTCTAGCACCTGACCGGCCAGCTGTTTTTCGGGAACGTCTAAGGCTCCTAACAGGTCTCTGGGCAGGCGCAGGCTGACGGTTAAGTCAATCATAGGTAGCGTTTGACCACTAGGTTTTCTTTATCTAGCATAAAACGCAGAGTGTTAATTGCCTGACTTCTAGCTGCTTCGGCTTTGTAGAAGATTCGATGCCACTACTTTGGCCAAAGTCAGCAGAATAAGTGTACTCAAATCGACTAACCTTCACGATGTGATCTTTGGCGAAGTAGGTAAATCATAATGAACTCAAATTAAAGGAGAAAATGCATTGGAATCACGACGAAATTTTGGCACTAGCTTCAAAACATGGTGCTTACAACGTACGTGTATTTGGCTCGGTAGCGCGCAACGAGGTAAATACTAAAAGCGATATTAATTTTTTGGTCGATATGGAAGCAGGGCGCAGTCTGTTCGACCTGGGTGGATTGTTGATAGAGTTACAAGATCTGTTGAGTTGTTCGGTAGATGTTGTGACCGAAAAAGGGTTGCGGGCTAAAATGCGCGATCGCGTTCTAAACGAAGCTGTACCTTTATGAAAAGCGATCGCGAGAAATTAGAGGATATTCTGGAAGTCATTGAGCACATTGAACTTTCTATAGCCCGATCATGGACTTTCACTGCCACGCGATTATCTTCGATGTCGATGGGGTGCTGATCAACTCAGACCCGGTGGCCGATCGTCACTGGCGGCTCTGGGCCGAGCGCCACGGAGTTGATTACCAAGCGATCGCCCGCATTCACCACGGTCGCCCCACGGTCGAAACCATTCGCCAGGTTGCGCCCCAGGTAAATGCCGCCAGGGAAGCCCTGCTGAAAGAAACTGCTGAAGCCGACGACACCGAGGGGCTGGTGGTTTACGCGGGGGCCAAGGAACTGCTGGCCCAGCTGCCGCGCGATCGCTGGGGAGTTGCCACCAGCGGCACCCGCCGCACGGTTTCGATTCGCTTTCCCTATCTGGGTTTGCCAGAGCCCTTGGTGATGGTGACCGCCGACGATGTGCAGCGGGGGAAGCCTGCACCCGACCCCTATCTGCTGGCTGCCGAGCGGCTGGGCGTTGCCCCCGCCGACTGCCTGGTGATTGAAGATGCCCCTGCCGGAGTAGAGGCGGCCAAGGCGGCTGGGGCACGGGTGATTGCGTTGGCAACCACGAATCGGGTCGAAGATCTGGGACTGGCCGACGCGATCGCTCCAGTTCTAACCTCCGTCAAGATCAGCGCTACCTCAGAAGGACTGCTTGTTCAAGTTCCCGAGGCAGGTTAACCTCCCGGACCCTGAGAAGTTTCCATCACGCGAAGGGAAAGGGTTTCCAGGGAATCCATTCGGCCCAGAGTTGAGCCATCGTGCCATCGGCCAGGGCGGCGGCGATCGCGGCATTCAACGTGGCATTGAGGGTTGGGTTGGCTTTTGGGGTGGCGATCGCAAAGGGCACCCGAGTGGGCAGAGTAAAGGCAAGCCCTAGCGAGTCATCCTCTTCAGCGGCGACCACCAGCACCAGTTCGTCGTCAATCAGCGCGTCGATATCTCCGGCCCGCAGCGCCGCCAGCATTTCAGGCAGTACCTGGTCGCTGCCGGGGTAGGGCACGGCGATCGCGCCCGGAAACCCGTCTACCAAAGCGATGTTGGTGCTTTCGGCCAGTCCCCCCACCCGCTTACCGGCCAGGTCTGCGACAGTGGCAATGCCGCTGCTTTTTTTGACCAGCACCGCTTCGTCAAACAGGCCGTAGGGCTGGGTGAAATCGACCACCTGCTGGCGATCGGTAGTAATGGCCTGGTTAAACCACACTACATCGTACTTTCCGGTGGCCAGGCAGGTGTAAAACTCGAACATAGGCAAGTTGTGCCAAACGGGGGTAAGCCCCAGCTGCTGGCAGAGGTGACGGGCCAGCTCGGGTTCGTAGCCGGTGCGCTGGCCCTCGGTGGTGAGAAAGCTCATGGGGCGGGCGTCGAAGTCGCTAGCAGCAATGTGCAAAACACCCGGCTCAACGGTAAGGCTGGTCAGAGATTCAGCGGTGGGTAACGGGGGACACATAATCTTTGGGGGGAGAACTTATTATGACAAGTAGATAGGGGACCCCAAAATTTGTCAACTAAGTCGCGTCGAATCTTGCCCCGTAGCCCCGTAGGCTGGGTGAAACCCAGCGCAGGGTTTAGCTCCGTTGGGTTCCGCTAGCGCTGCACCCAATCTGTCTTGCTGGATTCTAGACCACATAGCGATCGCCCCCTGTAAGGTGGGCATTGCCCACCACCGATAAATTCTTGTAGACAAGCCTGCCCCACTTTCTGTGTTTCCTACCCCCAAAAGACTCTGTTTGCAATGGACTATCAACCCATTCAGCTCTCACCAACGCAGATTCAACAGTTTCAAAACGACGGCTTTTTGATTCTGGAAAATTTTCTGCCGTCTGACTTTGCCGAACGCCTGGCCAGCCGTTTAGAACCCATGTTCCACGGCGAGTTTGAAACCGGCATTTTTCCAGACGAATGGCACTGGCGACCGCGCATGAGCCTGCCCGACATCACCCGCGAAATCTGCAACGGCTGGAAGAGCGATCGCACCATCGCCAGCCTGGTGCTCTCCTCAGAAATTGGTCGCCTCAGCGCCACGCTGGCCGGGTGGGACGGCGCCCGTATTGGTCAAGACAGCCTGTGGATGAAGCCGCCCGGAGCCAAAGCGATCGCCATGCACCAGGACGGCGTTTACATCGACTACCTGGTGCCCGCCGAAATGATGACCTGCTGGATCGCCCTCGATCGCGCCACCGCTGCTGACGGCACCCTGGTCTACGCCAAAGGCTCCCACAAGTGGCCGATTTCCGATGTGGAAGGCGAGTTCCACGCCCCCACTAAAGACTACCGCTGGGCCATGCTGCAGGCCGCCGAAAACGCTGGCGTCAGCGAACCCGAACTGGTGGTGGTCGATGTACCCGCCGGGGGCTGCGCATTCCACCACGGGCGCACCTGGCACGGCCTCGGCCCCACCACCCGCACCGAAGGCATGTTTCGCAGCATCGGCCTGCACACCATCCCCGCCAGCGCCCAGTTCCACCCTACCAACCCTCAGGGCTACATCTATGGTCGCTACAAGCGGGTGGGCAATACAGAAATGGATGAGAGTTTTTTCCCCGTTCTCTGGCGCGAAGACGGCTACCGCAGTCCGCACCCTGTCTCTTATACACATCT